>CALLBC010000085.1 GCA_938001965.1 uncultured Bdellovibrionales bacterium
CCATGTTCTTATTGTTGATGACGCTAGAGATATTTTATACTTATATAAGAAATACCTAAAAAATACTGGACATACAGTGTCTTCTGCAGAAAATGGCAAGCAAGTTCTAGATATACTGAATAAACATAAATACTCTTCCAACCCAATCGATATAATATTTATGGATTTACAAATGCCCATACTTAGTGGTTACCAAACAACTAAAATATTAAGGCAAAAAAATGTTAGCATCCCCATTATTGCTATTACTGCCCATGAGACAGCTGGTTACGAAAACCTAAAGCTACGCTACGGTTTTAATGAAATCTTACCTAAACCAATTAGCAAAGATAAACTAATTAGAAAAATTAACTATTACTGTGGCAGTAATACTAAGATTGAAGATATTCAAGGAGAACTAATCTCATAATACTTCATGTACTCAGCTAATTAATTTTTCTAGGCAAATTAATGATATCAATTTATTCACTTCAACTTTAGGCTTTTTAATCGGTTATAAAGCATGCTTGGCACCTCTGTTCTCAGGAATAAATCATTGGCCAGGTGCCCCAGCAACCCATAGGGAACCTCATAGGTAATAGAATCTACTAGTTCAATAGCATTTTTACCTTCGCTGAGAACCATACTATGCTCCCACTTTTTCATAAGACCACAGGTCTGGCGGTAAGTTAGCTTTGTATCTGTTAACTCAGTGACTTGGTACTCACAAGCAGCAGAAAACCCAAATTTTTTAAGGGTCATGGACACCTTACTACCCACTGCAAGCTCTCCTGAGGTTTCCATACCGCTTATTTCAAAAGTTTTCGAAAAACTATTAGGGAATTTTTTAATATTGAACAGAGCCTCTCTCACCTCTGTCATAGTTTTATTTTTAATTCTAAATTTTTCACTCAGCTCTGTCATAGATTCATAATTTAAACATATAAATTAGCTACGTTAAAAGCCCTATTTTTCCCATGCCCTTAAATAAACCCTTAGATTTTGGAGCCAATATTTTATGACGCGCGCAGTTCTGCCCGCAGGGCAGCTGTTTGAGCACGTTATAAAATATTGCCTCCAAAATCTAAAGGTTTACTATCTCATAAACTAGGCTTAATAACGCACAACAACACCCTTCTATCACATTAAATTTACTTGCTAAATTAGCCTGTTTTTGACACCACTATAGGTTATGAACTCAAGCTTTATTCCAATCAAAAATGAGACCTACCACAGTGGTCGTGGTGCTGATGACACCCGACTTGGTGATCAATTACGTAACATTGAAGGCTGTGAGTATATCTTGCTGGGCTACCCAGATGATGAAGGCATAAAATTAAATGGCGGCCGCATTGGCGCTGCCCTTGCCCCTGATGTGGCTCGGAAATATTTGTATAAAATGACTCGGAATGGATTCGAAAATAAAGACCTTAAGCTTTACGACCACGGCAACCTAGATGTTAAGAGCAACACTTTAGCTGATCGTCATAGTAAAGCGGCCACTGTTGTTGAAGGGTTTTTGAAAAAAAACAAGAATGTTATATCTATTGGTGGCGGACATGATTATGGCTACCCTGATGGAGCTGGTTTTTTAAACTATTGCAAAAATAACCAAAAACTAAAGCCTGTTATAATAAATATTGATGCCCATTTAGATGTGAGACCATTAGACAAGGGTTTAAGTAGCGGCACACCTTTCTATCGTCTCCTTACTGAGTCTGATAACTTTGATTTTTACCAAATCGGCATCCAACCCCAGTGCAATGCCAAAGGCCATATTCAGTGGTGCTTAGACCACGGTGGCCACATTTTAACCCATGATGAAATTATGATTTCAGGGGAAGCTTTTGCTAAAGTGGCTGGTGAGTTTCTAGGCGATACACTTATCAAACCACGACCTTGTTTTTTAAGCATTGATATTGATGCTTTTTCATCAAGCTATGCCATGGGATGCTCACAGTCTTGGCCTGCTGGCTTAACACCGAATGAGTTTTTTCCATTTCTTGATATAATTAAAAAACGACTGAATATTTTAAACTTAGGAATTTATGAGCTTTCTCCCCCACTTGATTTAGACGACAGAACCAGCAAGCTTGTTGCCCAAATTATATATAGGTATTTACAAACATGATTAGCTTAGGAAGTGACAATCACTCTGGGGTTCACCCAAAAATGTTAAATAATATTAGTAAAACAAATGTTGGGCATAGTGCCAGTTATGGCACTGACCCCATTACTGACAAAGCTAAAACCGTATTTAAAGATCTCTTTGGAGAGAATTGCCAAAGCTTTTTTGTATTCAATGGCACTGCTGCTAATGTTTTAGCCTTAAAGTCACTTGTTAGAAGCTATGAGTCCATAATTTGCTCTGAAGACGCTCATTTAAATTTAGATGAGTGTGGAGCTCCAGAAAACCATATTGGCTGCAAGCTAATTAAACTACCAAGCCCAGATGGAAAAATTAAACCTAAAGATATTGTATCTGCCATCATACGCCGTGGTGATCAGCACTATTCACAAGTAAGAGCTGTGTCTATCACTCAGCCCACTGAGCTGGGAACTATGTACTCATTAGATGAACTAAATGAAATCAAAAAAATCTGTAAAGAAAACAAATTATTTTTACATATAGATGGAGCCAGGTTTGTTTATGCACCAATAGCCTTAAAAAGTACTTTTAAAGAACTATGCAAAGATGTGGATGCCCTTTCCTTTGGCGGAACTAAAAATGGCCTTCTCTTTGGTGAAGCAGTTTTATTGTTTAATAAAACCTCCGACTTTAAATATATTCGCAAACAATCCATGCAACTCCCCTCAAAAATGCGCTTCTTATCAGGCCAATTTATTGAGCTTCTAGAAACTGGGTTATACAAAGAAATTGCAGCAAATGGTTTAAGCCTGGCTAAATATTTACAAGAAAAATTATGTAACATTGAGGAACTAACGATTACACAAAAAGTGGAAGCCAACTCTGTGTTTGTGAAAATTCCACAGCCATGGGTAAAACCACTGAGGGAAAAGTTCTTTTTTTATATTTGGAATGAGTCCACCTTTGAGGCAAGGCTTATGTTATCTTTTGACTCAACCAAAGAGCATATTGATCAATTTGTAGAGCATCTTTTGTCAGTCAAAAAGCGCTTTCCAATCGCTGTTAATAACAAAAAGGAAAACATATTATGTTAGATGCCATAGGAATTATTTGCTCAAACATTGATGAAACAATTAAGTTTTACAATAATTTTGACTTAGCTTTTAAAGCCTACGGCGAAGGCCACTATGAAAGTGAGCTTCCCAGTGGTATCCGAATAATGTTAGACTCAGAACAACTTATGAAAGAAATAAACCCTGAATATGTTAAACCTAATGGCTTTGGCATGACTCTTTGTTTTAAACAAGACACCCCTGAGCTTGTCGATAAGCTAATAGGACAACTAAAAGGGAATGGCTACAAAGTGACCAAAGAGCCTTGGAATGCTTTTTGGAACCAACGCTATGCTTGTGTTTTAGACCCTGATGGCAATCAAATTGATATTTTTGCAGACTTAACAAAGGATTAGTTATGAAATACCCACCTGTTGATTATACTGGATACTTAGGCTTAGATAAACTTCTTGGTGCACAAAAACCAAAAAGTGATGAATACAAAAAACCGGCCCATGATGAAATGCTCTTCATAATCACTCACCAGGCCTATGAGTTATGGTTCAAACAGATTATCCATGAATTAGACTCTGTTCTTAGTTTATTCTCCAATAACTTTGTTGAAGAACGCAACATGGGTGTAATCGTTTCAAGGTTAGACAGAATAATGGAAGTGTTTAAGTTGATACAAATGCAAATCCCTGTTCTTGAAACAATGACTCCACTAGATTTTTTAGACTTTAGAGACATGCTCTACCCTGCCAGCGGTTTTCAAAGCTTTCAGTTTCGAGTGATTGAAAATAAGTTGGGCTTAAATTCTAATACTCGCCTCACTTATAACGACGCCCCTTATTCAGCCATTTTTGATGAAAACGAAAAAAAGAAATTAAGTGAAACCGAAAAGCTCGATAGCTTATTTGTTTGTGTTGATAATTGGCTAAAAAGAACTCCTTTTTTAAAAGATGACGGTTTTGATTTTTGGAATGACTACAAAAAGTCAGTTAAAAAAATGCTCGATAACGAAAGAGATCTTACTGAGCGAAACTCTTTAATCACCGACGAAATTAAACAAAAGCAACTCAATCAAATTTTAAAAACTGAAGAACTCTTTGAGGCTCTATTTAATAAAGATAAATACGATGAATTAGTAAAACTTGGAAAATGGCGCTTATCTTATGAGTCCGTTCATGCAGCACTTTTAATTCAAATGTACAGGTTTGAGCCCGTGTTTCAGTTACCATTTCGATTAATAACTCGCTTAATTGATATTGATGAAACACTCACTGAATGGCGTTATAAGCATGCCCTAATGGCTAAACGCATGCTTGGAACAAAAGTAGGAACCGGTGGTTCTTCTGGAGCGGAATACCTTAAAAAGTCTACAGAACAGCACAAAATATTTAGTGACTTTTTTCAGCTAACAACATTTTTTATTCCCAGATCCGAGTTGCCCACACTGCCAAAATCATTAACAGAAAAAATGCAGTTTAAATATTAGAGTCCTACTTGTTTTTTTTAGAGTACTTCCTTTTTAGTTCTTCTAAAAACTCAGGGTCTATCGCCTTATCCTTCTCGGGGCTAAATTTGAATTTCTGAGCGATTTTTCGCACACCTTCTGAGGAAGTAAAAGTTTTTTGAATGTAATCCACTTTTTGCAACATATCTTTTCTGTAATTATCAAGTTGCTTAATGTCCTTTTCAACATGATCAGACACTGGGACTTTATTTTGGTTATATGATTCGTATGTTAATTTTTTTTCTTTTGGTATATTCTTTGACTGATTTTTTTTAAAATCATTAATAACTTCATTTTCTGCAATAAATGAAAAGTAACCAATTAGTAAAATAAAATTACATACTAAAAACTTCATAAATACCCACTTGCCTCATTATACCTAAGCAAAAATAGTTATTCATAAATAAGTTTAATCTGTATAGTTTTGAGTCGAAAACTGTTACTTTTTGAACAGTAAGGCTCTTACTGGCGAGGCATCACAGTCTTTTATATTTAAAGGCAATGCCATTAAGTCATAAGTTCCTTCTTCAACCTCTGTAAGGACTATGCCTTCTAAAATAGCTAAGTTATTTTTATAAATGCACCGATGGGCATCCAATGTTTTGGAGGTAGAAGGGTCCACAGAAGGAGTGTCTATACCTACTGTGATCACACCTTGGCTAGCTAAAGCCTCTATAACCTCCACAGAGATTCCTTTAAAGTCTTCATTCCAATTATTAGGGTCTGGGTAACTCAGTGTCTTAAATAAAACACGTTTTGACTTAACATCAGTTACAACAAAGTCATTTTTAGTAATCACCTCTCCTGTGGCATTTGACACATCAATGACCTGGCAATCACCCATATAGTGATCTAAGTTCCTCTTTTGAATCCCCTCTCCATTTTTATGATAATGGTTAGAGGCATCTGCATGGGCACCAATATGAACAGTACTATTTATAGATGATAACGTTAGATGATCCCCCTTATTGCAATCCATAACCACCTTTCTCGAAAAGGGCTGATCTCCAGGGAACACTGCCATTTCTGGGTTTATTAACGGGGTGATATCTATATAATTACTAAAATCCATAATACCTCTACCTCAAATCTTATCTCTTTTTAGTTGGATTTCAAACATATTACTTGAGTGCTTTAACTCGCCCTCTAATACTTAACTTTGGCTCAATACATCTAAAACGAGTTCGGAACGCAAAAGGCGAAGCCTTTGAGTACCGTATGTTTGAGCTTTTAGATGTATTGAGCCAAAGTTAAGTCTTAGAGGGCTGGAGATAAAAAGCAAATCTCTGTCATTAGCTTGATATTAAAGCTCTACTCATTTAGTCTTACTACATGTCTAAGTTACAGTCTCCAAGGGGTACACATGACCTTTTTGCTGAGGACCAGCAAAAATTCGATCATATCAATGCCCTAGCAAAGAAGATTTCACAGGATTTTGGCTTTAGCCAAGTCTCCACTCCTATTTTTGAATTTTCTGGTGTCTTTCAAAAAACTTTAGGAGACACTTCTGACATTGTCAGCAAGGAGATGTACGAGTTTAAAGATCGTGGTGGAGAGAGCCTAACATTAAGGCCAGAAGGCACTGCTGGCATTGCTCGAGCATTTATTAGTAATGGATTAACTCGCAATATCCCACTAAAGTGGTTTTACGCAGGCCCCATGTTCCGTTATGAACGCCCTCAAAAAGGCCGCACACGTCAGTTTCACCAAATAGGTGTGGAGCTTATAGGCGCAAAAGATTATAAAAGTGACATTGATGTGATAACACTCTCTTATCACTTTTTAAAGGAGCTTGGCCTTTATGATAAAGGCAACACAGTGCTTGAGCTGAACTCAATTGGCGACAACGAAAGCCGGCAAAATTTTCGCAAAAAACTTGTGGATTACTTCACTCCACTTAAAACAGAACTGAGTGAGGATAGTAAAACTCGGTTAGATGTTAACCCACTACGAATATTAGATTCAAAAGATCCTGGTGACCAAAAACTCATAGAGGCCGCGCCTACCCTTGCTGAAAGCATGAATGATGAATCTAAACATTTTTACGATAATATTAAAAATACCCTACAGTCCTTAAATATTCCATTTGAAGAAAACTCCAATTTAGTGCGTGGGCTCGACTATTACTCCCACTGTGTATTTGAATATAAAAACTCAGACATTGGAGCCCAAAGCACAATTTTAGCTGGTGGTAGGTATGACCATTTAATTAAAATGATGGGTGGGCCTGAAATCCCTGGAGTGGGTTGGGCTGCGGGTGTTGAAAGACTTATGCTCAGCTCTGATTTTCAAGGCGAAACAAAACCACCGGTAGCCATTATAACTATTGCCGAAAACTCTGAGCCTGTAGGCATACAATTATGTTACAAGCTACGAGAGCAAAAAGTTCAAGCAGAGATAATAGACTCTGGAAATATGAGTAAACGTTTTAAAAAAGCTGATAAATTAGGCGCTAAATATGCCGTGATCATTGGCGATGATGAGCTAAAAAGTAACAACTACTGCTTAAAGGATCTTTCTAAGGGCGAACAGGAAACCATTGATATAACTAGCTTAATTAGCAAGCTAAAATTTTAAATCAGTTAGCATCACACTCAAAAATATATTGTTATAACTCCAAGGCCTTCAGGCTAATTTTTAACTTCGTCTTTCTTTTTGTTGGAGTGCGCTTACGGCAGCATCGCGTCTTCGCGCTTTGTCACCTTTACAGGTGAACACAGCGCGGATACGCGAAGCGCGACGCGATACTCCAGCAAAAAGAAAGACGAAGTTAAAAATTAGCCTGAAGACCTCTGGGCCATTAAATACTCCTTGTTCTTATTCATTTATTCATCTAAATTTTTACTTAGTTTATATTAATATTTAACAAGGAAGAGAAATATGAAAAAAATTATTGTTCTAATTTTAAGCACAAGTCTTTTTGCTGCCTGTGGAAGTACACCAAGAGACACAGCTCCAACTGGCACTGGTGAAATGGTTACTGGCCCAATTAACATGCAAACTAATATCCCATTTGCTGAAGGTGCAGCGGCTGAAAATGTTAAGACTGAGTGCTACACACTTGGACAAAAACTATCAGACTTCACTGAAAGCTACGGCGCTGAAAACGGTGTGACTGTAAAAAAAGTAAGTAAAATTGACCCTAAAAGCAAAACAACAAATACATTAGATATGAAAATGACTAGTGTTTACAGTGGTGGTAATGCATTTTTAGGCCATAAAAAATCTGTAACTGTTGTGGCTTCTCTTTATAAAAACGGTGTTCTAGTAGATAAAGTAACCAGAATGCGTAACTCTGGTGGCGGCTTTGCTGGTGCTTATAAAGGCTCTTGTTCAGTTTTAGGACGTACAGTTAAAGCATTAGGTAAAGATGTTGCTATGTGGTTAAAGAAGTACTCTGCTACTACTGCACAATAAAAACTACCTCCATCTATATAAATAAAAAAGCCAGTTCGTAGCTGGCTTTTTTTATTTTTAATCAGTTAGTCTCACTTTGAGTCAATAATATCACCAAACACTACTATTGCATTAATGCCGACCTTAATCTAGAGAATTATTTTTCTTAAATGCATATTTAAAGCTAAACTCCCCGTAAATTCATTCCCACTTTTATTTACAATTTTTTTGTAAACATATTTTACAGTACATAAGTCATAGACATAAAACATATATTTCCTAAGATATAAGCCACTCTCTTTTGGTACGGACCATGCAAATACATTCCCCTATATAAAAGGGGAAACTAAAAATGAGCGTATCTTGTCCTAAATGTTTTGAAATAACACCTGAAGATCGTCGAATAGGCGATAAATATTTTTGTGATTGCGGCTGGAGATTCCAAGTAGCCAATCAACAAAAGCAAACACCTGTTCATAAAGACAAATCTAGTCTATTAATTTGCTTATTTGGCGGATTGATTTTATTTAGCTTTATGCATGTTGTAAGTTGGGATACGTACTTCTTTAAAATAATTCCTATAAAAGCGGCTCACGCAACAGGCCTAGCCGGCACTGAAACAATTGCTGAGCTTTCTACTATATGTGAAGAGCGTAAAAAATATGAATGTGTACTAGATACTCTTACTGAGCTTTATGAAAAGAACCCACTACAACAAGTTGAAGCATTACACAAAAAAGGGAAACTTTTAGTTAAGCTTGAGCGCTTTGAAGAAGCTACAAGCACATACGCTATGTATTTTGAAAATAACGGTAAAACACCAGAAGCTCATTATCAGTATGCTAAATCATTAAGAATGTTATCACAAATACCACAAGCCACTGAGCAGTATCAATTAGCTTTAGGTGCAAAACCAGATGTATTACAAATTAGTGTAACTAGATCATTTGTGGATATGTTAATTCAAAATAGAAACTACAAGTATGCAAAAGACATCATCACTCATTACAGAGACAAGGCACAACACTCTAAATACTTTTTAGAGTCTGAGCTTAAAACTGTGAATGATGCTTTAGGAGTAAATCCAAAATCAAAAAGAAGCACTTCTAGTATTTAAACTTAAATTAAAAATTATTATTAAAGGCGAACAGTTATGTTCGCCTTTTTTATATATTGAATTAATACGTCATCATGCACGCAGTTTTACGTCATCTTCAACTTCGCACCCGTCACCATGAACAAAGCTTTATGTCATCCTGAATGAAGGTATACGTCATCCTGAACGCAGTGAAGGATCTACGCGTGAGATCCTTCACTTCGTTCAGGATGACAAAATCTGCGTCCAGGATGACAGAGTCTGCCTTCAAAATGACGTAAAAATAAGCTCAGACGGCATAAAGGCAAGCCTCAGAACCCATACAATGACATCTTATTTGCGATATAAAAACCTTAGAAAAGATTTATAATTGCACTCACTGCTACGGTTGAGTTATCAAAACTTACATTACTGTAGAAGTCTTGTGCTGAAAAAAGTATATTTGGGTAAACATAAATATCACGGTTTACACTTATGCCAAGTCCAACTGACTGACTCACTAAATTATTATCCCAATGGCCACCATCTTTTTGACTAAATACAGAGTGGCTAATGCCAAAGTCCCAATTTGTGCGTAATGATATATTATTATTGATTTGATATTCAACAAAAGGATGCCAACCAAATGTGAAGTCATATAAAAATTCATTTTTAGCCACATTGGATTTAAAAAAATTATAACCTGAGTCCAGTGAAACCCCCACCTGAAACGGACTCACAAAGTTATACAACAATGACCCAGATAGGATAGGCTTAAACCTATAGCCTTCATTAGTATAAATGGAGCGAGTGTAAATAGTTGTGGACACTGACCAGCTATACATCCACGAGCCTTTACCGGCAAAGTAGGAGTAGTTAATATATGGGTTTGTGAGCTCTACCTTATCTCCGTAGTCTTGCCCCTGCTTTTCCTTATGGAATGGCTGAACCACAAAAAGGCCTATGCCTGATGACAGGCTTGAGTTTTTATCAAATCGATAGCGGAGTCCTCCGTCAAAAAAAGCTCCCACTTCTTCTTTGATATCTCCACCAAACATATTTTTCTTATCTTTTGAAAATGGGTCCTCAAGGCTGCCGCCACTATAACCTGTCACTAAGGACATGGAGTACTTAGACTTTGACCCACTTTTAGTAAGTAATTTCCTGTTTTGAATTTCTGTGTCGAGATCAGTCTTTAACTGTTTAGAAGAGTCCACCTTAATAACAGTGCTAGTAAGGTCCTCACCTGCTTGCGCCCATAGGCTTATACTAAACATTGAAATTAAACTAAATACTAATGGTCTCACAACTACCCGCCTTTATAGGTTAATAGGTAATATATAAATAAATATTTGTCATTGATAACTGCCCGTACGGCCAAGGCATGTAGGCTTTACATAGAAATAAGAAGGGGCATAGCAGATTTTTTCAAGATGAAGAAAATAAAAAAAGGCGAATCTGTTAAGATTCGCCTTTTTAATAATTTTAACTTTGTGTAAAAGTTAAATTAGAACGCGTTAATTGTAGCGCTTATAGCAACTGTTGATCTATCAAAACTTGCGTCAGCATAGAAGTCACGGTTAGAAATTTGTACATTTGGGTATAAGAAGATGTCACGGTTAATAGCAATACCGACACCAAAAGATTGACGAGTCCCTCTGTTAGTCCAGTGCCCACCATCTTTTAAAGAGTAACGAGAGTGAATAATACCTGCATTTAAAACAGTTCTTAAATTGAACATATCATTAATTGCATACTCAAGGTACGGATAAGCATCAAAAGTAAAATCTGGAATGTTAATAAGAGCACCTTTTGAGTTAAACTTATCTTCACCAGTAATCATGTTGTAACCAGGACCAAATGAAATTCCAGCTTGAAAACCATTTTTGAAGTCATAAAGTAAGTTTGCTGAAGCTGAAGCATTCATTAAGAAGCCCGCATCAGTAGCTTGCTCAGATGTAAAATAAGTTAAACCACCAGCATAACTAACCATTAAATTACCAACTCTTTTATAAGTTGAAATTCCAACATTAGGATTTGAAGCCTCGAGCTTATCCATGTACTTTTCTTGATTACCACGATTACCGTGAAATGGCTGTACTGCAGTAACACCTATACCAGCTGTAATACTTGTGTTTTTATTCAAACGAAGACGGCCATCTAGGTCAGCACTAAGTTCAACTTGCTCTAAGTTATCACCACCTAATAGGTCTTTTCGAGTATCAGCACCTGGGTCTTTCATACTTCCACCAGCATAGTTAATACCGAATGAAGCTGAGTACTTAGATTTTGAACCTGAGTTAGCACGCATTCTAGCGTTAGTAATTTCATTATCAAGATCACCTTCAACATTGTTTTGACCTTCTACTTTTACTTTAGTTTCGCCAGTTGTGCTTTCAGCGTGTGCTACGAAACCTACAGAAGTTGCCAATAATGCAACTAATAGACTTTTAAAATTCATATATCCCCTCCTAGAGAATTGTTTTTAATATT
>CALLBC010000086.1 GCA_938001965.1 uncultured Bdellovibrionales bacterium
AATCCTTTTAGCTGAGATGCCCTTAATTGAAGGCTTAAGAATCAGATCATAGTGTCTAAGGCCAAGCAAATCTTTTTTTGATTTATTTGTTGTTACAAGTTTTTTTTCATTTAGGAGCAGCTATGACGGAGTTAGCCAAGAGAAGTGCTAACAGAGTAAGTGGTTTAATTATGCAGTTACAAAGAAGTTGCGGGCATTGTTGTTAACTAAATCATTGTCCGCAACTTTTTACAAGTTTCATAAACGCTATAGGGAAGTTCTTTTCAATGGTTTGATGGTAGGGGTGTTCGCTGGGTAGGTTTTTTTTTAGGCGCTTATGGGCTGCAGCTAAGAATAATAAGGTAGAGTTGGTAAAAAGTGATGAGTGCTATGGTAACGCAACCCAATTGGCGCCCAAATAGCAGTGAGTAAACCTCCATCAATTGTTACTGAATCATTAAGTTGTTTTAACTGTGGATCTTGTTCTTTTTTTAAATGGGATTGATATCTATGTGCAACTAAGGCTCGATAAGTATTTAAAATAGACATGATCACCATAATTCCATACCAATAAGAAAACGCAACAATAAAGTTACCGTAGTACATGGTTGCAGCAATAAATAAAACAAAGTAAAACACACACCAAAGATCTTCTTTTTTATAGTCATTAAAATCTTTTTCGTCGTAAGGGCGAATATAGTTTAAGTTCATTACAAAACTAGATATTTTTTTATAGGTCGCCATTTGAATTTTTCTTGGTAGGCAAAAATTAATTACAGGCCAAATTCCAAAGCGAATAGTTAGTACAAGTGGGTAAAAGAAACTAAAAACTAAGGGTCTTGCTAAATGAAATTTGGGGCGGCTTGGCCATTTTTCATACTCTGGGTCTGTGATTTCGCCAAATGTACTCAATCCATGGTGGTAGCGATGTGTCTTCATGCTGTAGGCTGGGACTTTATTTAGATAACCAATAAGGTGATTAAATAAACTTTGCATACCTTTTACTTGCCGATCTAAATGCGACACTTCATGAATAAAACTAAGTCCACGATACATAAATACAATTGTGATAGCTAAAAATAAAATATTTTGAGTAATCACTGCTGTTAAATAAGAGCTCCATGCAATAAATGCGTAGCTTATGATTTCCAAATAGATTCGCTTTGGTTTAATGACGTAGAGATCTCTAAATTCTTTATTAATTTTTGCTATGTTCATAATGCTGCCTTATAGCAAATATTTTAGGTTAAAATAGCTTCTAATACAAATTGTAGCCTGTAAGTTGTAAATTGCCGCAACACTTAGGGCCAGGTTTATTAGTTTGAGGATGAATCTTACTATTTATAAAAATATCACTCAATTACAGATTCTAGCTCATAAATTTTACAAAAAAAATTCAAAATTAATAATAGCCTTAAGTTAATGAGTAATTAGCTATAAAAGGAGAGTAACTAAAGGGGTTATTAATGAGCGATTCTAGCAAGAGAATGTCAACGGACTTTCAAAACTTAGTGGATATAAACTTTTCTAGACGAGAATTTATGTCAACTAGCTTACAGCTTGGTTTAGCAAGCTTTGCCTTATCTGGGGGAAGTGCCTTGGCAAAAAGTTCTACTGATTTACTTGGATTTAACCCTGTTGGAGCAACTGTTGCTGATACAGTTACTTTACCAAATGAGTATGAATGGCAAGTTGTGGCCAGGTGGGGAGATCCTTTATTTAGTGGTATGGATGAGTTTGATCAGTCCACTCGTGGTACAAGTGAAACTCAAAAAAACTCTTTCGGCGATAATAATGATGGCATGAAGTTTTTTTCCTTAGGGGAGGGTCATGGTGTACTTGTTGTAAATAATGAATATGCAAATCTGGAATATATTACTCCAGATAGAAAACATACTTTAGATGACATTCTTAAAACTCAAGAATCTGTTGGTCTAACCGTAATGGAAGTTAAGTTTAAAAATGGAAAATGGGAAGTTTGTAAAGATGCCAAGTTAAATCGTAGGGTTACAGCAAGAACTCCTATTGAGATAACTGGGCCAGCAAGAGGCCATGACTTGCTAAAGACTAATGCTGACCCTAGCGGAACTTTAACTCTTGGTACATGGGCTAATTGTGGCCAAGGGGAAACTCCTTGGGGCACTTATCTGACTTGCGAAGAAAACTTTAACGGTGTTTTTGCCTCTTCTGATAAAAATATTGAGTTTACTCAGGATCAAAAGCGTTATGGCATTAGTCATAGTGATTGGGGTTATGGTTGGTATAAGTGGGATGAGCGTTTTGACTTAGTTAAAGAACCAAATGAGTCTAATCGAGTGGGTTATGTTGTAGAGATTGATCCAATGGATCCTACAAGTACACCTAAAAAAAGAACAGCTCTTGGACGTTTTAAACACGAAAATGCAGAGGTGGTTATAGCTAATAGTGGCCATGTAGTTGTTTATATGGGTGATGATGAGCGCGGAGAGTTTTTATATAAATTTGTATCTAAAAATAAATACCTTGAAGGTAATATACAAAATAATAAAGATCTTTTGGATGAAGGAACTCTTTATGTGGCTAAGTTTGATGTAGATATTGATAAGGGGATGGGGCATTGGATTGAACTTACTTTTGGGAAAAATGGTTTAACTCCAGAAAATGGTTTTGTCGATCAAGGTGAGATTTTGATTTTCTCAAGAAGAGCAGGAAGTTTTGTTGGCGCCACAACTATGGATCGACCAGAATGGGTGGCAGCCCACCCTAATAGAAGAGAAATTTACTGTGCTTTAACTAATAATAAAAATAGAGGTAAAAGACCAAATGCAGGTGGCGATGAAAATCCTGTGGGGGGACCTAACCCTAGAAAGGCTAATTTGTATGGGCAAATTGTACGTTGGATGCCAAGCGCAGGTGATCATACCAGTTTAAATTTTAATTGGGACCTATTTGCCATGGCTGGTAATCCATCTGTTCACTCTGGTGTAAAAGCAGGTTCTGCCAATATAACTGTGGATAATATGTTTAACTCTCCAGATGGGTTAGCCTTTGATAAAAGTGGTCGACTATGGATTCAAACTGACGGCAACTATAGTAATGAAAATGAATTTGCAGGAATG
>CALLBC010000087.1 GCA_938001965.1 uncultured Bdellovibrionales bacterium
TTTATGAACTATTTTTTTAGGTGGTTCAGTTAAAGGCTTTTGTTTAATTTTATTTTGCGAGCAAGAAAACACAAAAATAGAAGAGATAGTAGCGAGAATAAAGTATGATGATTTCAATTGCATTTTACGTCCTGTAATAAATTATGAAAAATATTTTAGGGCCGTTTAATGCTCTAAAATTTTCTGTATAACAGAAGATGGAGAGACCTTTTGTATCTCGTTTCTGTGTATCTTTATTATTTCAGACTTTTTGCTAAATGTTTCCAGTTCTTTTGAAGTTTTAGACTTTATCTGGACATAGATATCGTACTTTGTAATATGATGGATAAGATCATAGGATTTAGGTCTAGTATTAAGTAATTTTATTGATCCAGGAAATAGCCATTGTTTCTTCAAAAATGGCGCGTAATCATTTTGAATTAAAAGTGTTTTTGCATTTTTATTTTTAGATTTATAAACTTTCCAAAGTAGAATTTGTTTTTTGCTTTTTACTTTTTTAAGAGGCAATTTTTCAGTAGTGCCAGCTTTTTTAGATTTACAACTTTTTAACCATGGGCAAAGTAAGCAGCTGGGATTTGTTGGAGTGCATATTGTTGCACCCAGTTCCATGAGTGCTTGGTTAATTTCTGAGGACTTATAGCCATCCACATACTTATCTGCAAGAGCTTGTAATTCAGCTCTGTCTTTAGTTTTCCACCACTCAAGAGAGAGGTTATGTTTTCTTGATAAAACACGAATAACATTACCATCAATAACACCCACTGGTTGCTCAAAAGCTATACTACTTACAGACCGAGATGTATATGCGCCAAATCCTGGGAGTTTAATCAACTCTTTATATGTGGACGGAAATTTTTTTAAGTCATTGAGTAACTTTGAGGCTTTATGCAAGTTACGAGCTCGGCTATAGTAGCCAAGGCCAGCCCATGCTTCAATCACATCCTCAGTATTGGCACTAGCTAATGCTTTTAAAGTTGGAAATCTTTTAATAAAGCGTTTAAAAAATGGAATAACAGCTGTGGTGGTGGTTTGTTGAAGCATAGTTTCAGAGATCCAAATATAATATGGGTTCTTATTTGCTCGCCAAGGTAAAGGTCTTTTATTTTCTAGATACCATTTATGCAGTTTTTCCTGATCTCTTTTCATTAACTACTGTATAAACATAATAATTAAAAATTCCAATTAATAAATTGTAGGATGAGATAAAATTATATATATATGTCCTATGGAATATAAGCCGTTAAGTGGGAGAGAGTTCCCAAGATTTTCTGGAATAAAAACATTTTTTCGTTTACCTCATGTGCCGGTAGATGCGGACTATGACATTGGCATAGTGGGTGTGCCTTATGATGGCGGTGTTAGCTATCGACCTGGGGCAAGATTTGCGCCAAGTAAAATTAGAGAAATGTCATCCTTGGGTAGGGGATATCATTGGTCAAGGCAGTTTAATATTATTGAAAAATTAAAAATTGCCGATATTGGTGATTGTCCCACAGTTCCAGTTAGCCAAGAAAAAACATACACAAAAATGCAAAAGTTTTTTGATAATTTAACGAAGTTAGATAAAAAATTTATATCCATTGGTGGTGACCATTCAACAACACTTCCATTGTTGCGAGCGGCTCATAAAAAATACGGTAAACTAAGATTGATCCATTTCGATGCTCATTTAGATACTTATCCTGCGGCATGGGACTGTGAGTACCATCACGGTACTTTTGTGAGGCATGCTGTAACAGAGGGGTTAATTATCCCAGATAAATCCATTCAAATTGGTATTAGAGGACCACTTGCTAGTGGTGATGATCTTGGCTTTGTGAACAAACATAAAATCAATGTAACCACTGTTGATGATGTTAGGCAGGATTTAGGTGAATACTTAAATAGCTTACCTAACTTTGGAGACGACCCCACTTATATTAGTTTTGATATTGATTGTTTAGATCCATCCTATGCTCCGGGAACTGGAACTCCTGTTCCTGGTGGTTTAACGACTTACGAAACTCAAAAAATCCTTCAAGCGCTAAAAGTAAAAAACTTAGTTGGTGCTGATATTGTGGAAGTATGCCCTGCCTATGACCCAGCGGAGATAACCAGCTTAGCCGCTGTGGATACTTTGTTTGAGTTATTATGTATAATGGCTGACTCTAAAAAATAATATAAAATACAAGCCTTTAGGGGCTAAAGAACCATCCAATAATACACCTGAACGGCAAGGTCATGAATACTTTACAAGGTATTTGTGCTTTTGGTGCCAAGAATTGGGCTGCATGGTAGTTATTCACTATTGATGTCCATTGGGGAATTATTAGATAATGAAGAGCTTAACTATAATTATTGTTTTGTTAATAACTACTGCATTTGTTAAAAATGCAGTGAGTGAGCCGGCAAAATACAAGCCTATTCCAAGGCAATTTTCATGTTTAATGGGTGAATCACAAATCTCTGAAGATGATTACTCTATGAAGTCCTTATCTAAAAAGTCAGATTTTTTTTCACGTGTAGCCACTCAAGCTATTAGGCAAATTATTAAAAATAAACCCTACGATCAGCAGGGGACAGAATTTAGCTTAAGTTTATTTGGAGAGCTTCCGCAATTATCAGGCTATATAGTTATTAAAGAAAGCTACCAGCAGATTGATTTAAAAAATGCCAAATGTGAGAATGCTGTAGGTAATATTAATGGTTTTGACCTTTCATGTATTATTAAAAACCCAATTGATAACCAAAATTTATTTTTAAATTACTTATATAAATACAAAGACAAGCTTGGTGTGTTTAAGTTAAAAGTGAGTAAATCTAAAATGGGTTTACTCACTAAAAATATTTTTGCCTGCTCTAACTAAATCCATAAATTTTTATTATAAAATAAAGACTAATTAGTTGCCTTAGCTGGCGATAGACATTTTCCGCTAAGTGGAGAGAGCTCGGTAGTGTAGGGGCTAATATTATCAAGGGCGGCGTAGAAGGCCTTTAAATGCTTGTTGAAGGCATCAATTTTTGGACTTGTATAGACGACCATCAAGTAAAGCCCTTTATAAGGTAAGTAGCCAACGGCTTCAAATGCCCCTGGGTGAGGGCCATTTATGAAATGTCTAATTTCAAATTGATATTTCTTTTTGGAAGTGTAACTTTCTTTTTTTTCTAATTTAAAATTTGGACTTAACTTTTTCATGGTATTGGCATTAGCATTAACAATATCTTCGACACTACTTCCACTAACAATTAAAGGGTATATAAGAGAGGGGCTATTATCAAAATTAGAACCTTTTAAAACATAGGTGGCGCAAAGCCCAGTGCTTTTATGGTTTCTTATCAGCTCCCATCCTTTTGGTGCTTTAGTGCCGATGACTGCTGTACCATTTATTAAAATACTATCAATCTCTTTTGTAGAAGAATTTTTACTGGTGCAGCTGGCAATAATAAGACTTAATAGTAAAATTAAATGCTTGATAAATAACTCACAGCATTTGTTTTTGCCACATCCAGTTTGTCAAAATTTTGGTAGGCACCTTGGGCAAAATCCGGACGGCCACCACCTTTACCACCTAAGTCTTTACTTAAATGTTTAAGGACGTCTCCGGCTTTTACAGATTTATTTAAATCTTTAGTTACACCAACTATAATGGGGTGGGTAGATTCGCCCTTTCCAAGGATAACAATAACTCCAGATTTAATTTTATTTTTTAACTTATCATTAATATCGCTGAGAGCTGAACGATCATCTTGTTCAATTTGCGCCCAAACCATTTTGTAGGTGTTGCTTTCTGATTTAATTTCTACGGCATTAGTAATTAATTCTTCAACATCGATTTTATTACTTTGGCTTGATTTTAGTTTTTTCTTTAATTCAGAAATTTCATTGTTTAGTTTTCCGATATAAGAATTAATAGCAGAGCTACTGTCATTGTTTTTAGTTCCTTTACTCATGATACTTTTATCAAAACCAACAAAGTCGCTAACAGTTTGTAAATCAGCAACTTGTTTTTTACTTAAAAATTTACTTTGTAAAGCTGTGTTCTCAAGGTGAGAGCTATTTAAATAATTTAAAGCAGTTTTACCTGTAATGGCTTCGATACGTCTAACTCCAGAGCTCACTCCGGTTTCCTGTTTGATTTTGAAAAGGTGAATCATGGAGGTATTATCAACATGTGTTCCACCACATAACTCTGTAGAGAAATCTCCAAACTTCAACACACGAACTTTGTCGCCATACTTTTCACCAAATAAAGCTAGTGCCCCAGAATTAATAGCTTCATCGTAAGTCATTTCACTTTTTCCAGTACTGGTGCACTTAAAAATTTCGTTATTAACTAACTCTTCCACTTTTAATATTTCTTCAAGTGTCATTGGCTTATTATGGGTGAAGTCAAATCTGAGTTTATCGGCGTCCACAAGTGATCCTGCCTGTCTAATATGGTCTCCTAGAATGTCTCTTAGAGCTGCGTGTAAAAGGTGAGTGGCTGAGTGATTACTTGCAATGGCCACTCGTTTTTCATTATTTACAACTTGTTCAAAGCTATCACTTGCTGAAATAGAGCCTTCTACCACCTCAACTTCTAGCCAGTGTACATCAAGTATTTTTTTGCAGTCCAAAACAATGGCTTTGCCGGATTTACTTTTAATTGTTCCTGTGTCACCACATTGTCCACCAGACTCTGCATAAAAGCATGTTTTTGGTAGAGCTATATATCCAGACTCACCAATAGATAACTGATCAACCTGTTTTTTGCCATTACTTAAACCAACACAGTTAGAGCTTTCTACAACATTATAGTTATAGCCTGTGAATTCTGTTTTACCAGATTTATCAACAATGGACTTGCTGTTTTCTGATAAGTGATTTTTTAATTCGTCAGATCCACCACCTTTCCATGATCCCTTGGCTTTACTTTTGGCCTCGTTCATATACTTAGAAAAATCCTCTTCATTCACTTGAAAGCCATTCTCGCTGGCAATCACTTGAGTTAAATCTAAAGGGAAGCCGTAGGTATCATAAAGTTTAAAGCTAACTTCACCAGGTAAAGTTTTGTCTTTGCTAGATTTAAGCTTATCTAGTGCAGACATTAAAATTTCTGTGCCCTGGTTTAATGTTTTTTTAAAGCGTGCCTCTTCATCTTTACAAGTTTTTAAAATTAAACTTTTATTTTTTTCAAGTTCAGGATAAGCATCCATCATTATTTTAATTACAGTTTCAGTTGTATTAGGCAATAGGCTGTCATTTTCTGATAATTTATGACCATAACGAATAGCTCTTCTCATTATACGTCTAAGAACATAGCCTCGGCCTTCATTGGACGGTGTTACACCATCTCCAATTAAAAAAGCACTAGTTCTGCTGTGGTCCGCCAGAACTCTTAGTGCCACATTAATATCATGTTGAGTTTTATCTTTTGAGCCAGTTACATATTTGGTCCCACTAATTTTTGTTGCTGTATTAATAATATCACTAAAAACATCAGTATCATAGTTGTTAAGCTTTCCCTGTAATACAGTAGCAAATCGCTCTAGGCCGCAGCCCGTATCAATGGATGGTTTTGGAAGTAAAGATTGCTCGCCTTGCTCGTTTTCAAAGTATTGCATAAATACAAGGTTCCAAACTTCCATGAAGCGGTCACCATCGCCGCCCATAACATTATCTGTTGGGTTGCCACCAATCTCATCGCCGAAATCATAAAATATTTCAGAGCAAGGTCCACAAGGGCCAGTTTTACCCATGCGCCAAAAGTTATCCTTTTCTCCAAACCTATAGATGCGATCTTTTGGGATGTTTTCTTGGTTAAGCCAAATATCGTAAGCCTCATCGTCAGTTTCAAAAACAGTTACATAGAGTTTGTCTTTTGGTAAGCCAAACTCCTCAGTGAGCATTTGCCAAGCGTAGTGGATGGCTTCTTTTTTAAAGTAATCACCAAAAGAAAAGTTACCTAGCATTTCAAAAAAGGTATGATGGCGAGCAGTGAAGCCAACGTTCTCAAGATCGTTATGTTTACCACCAGCACGAACACATTTTTGTGAGCTCACAGCTTTATTAAACTTAAGTGTCTCTAAGCCTTGGAATACATTTTTAAATTGGTTCATTCCAGCGTTGTTGAATAAAAGAGTGGGGTCATCATGAGGAATTAGGCTTGAGCTTTTAACAGTTGTATGACCATTTTTGTTAAAGTATTCAATAAATTTTTTACGAATTTCTGAAGATTTCATATATCACTTTCTTTATAGTTTCGCCGTCAAAACCGCGATTATTTAATAGGCGCATGCCCTTTTGTTTTTGTTCATAACTTAGGGGGTCACCCTCTCTAAAATGATTATCTAGTATAGCACAGGCCTTGTCGATTTCAATGTCTTCTTCTTTGGGAACCTCTGGAAGCCCCTTCTTTTTTAAATAGTTTTTTATATAGTAATAGCCTTTGTTTTTGCCATGGAGCATTTGAGCTGTTTTTTTGGCTAATTCTTTAGGAGAAGTAATAAGGCCTTGATTGATGGCTTTTTCAAGAGTGGAGTTCACAATGGCTTGAGAGAAATTCTTACTAAGCTTAAGATGAAGTTCCTTTAATGAGTGGTCCCTAGCCCCAAGATAATAGGCCATCTTGTCATAGGCTTTAATCATTTCAGTGGGATCCAGCTCTTCTTCCATGCTTAGTCATCATCCTCATGAGCCAAAGAGATATTTTCTATGTTTGTCCAACCACGATCTAAATCAACAACCTCTGTTTTGACTTCATTGATACTGACGGGGTCTCTCTGGGTGTTGGTGATTTTTTTCATTAAAAATGGATGATTTTCACAAAACTGTAATGCTTGTTGAGGGCTCATTAATTCGGCCTTAACCAATTTGGCTAAATAATTTTCAATTGGCTGAATTAATTCTCCACGCTCTTTACGGTTAAGTTCAGAAAAGTGATTAATACTTGTAAACATTTCGTCATCATTAATAAAGCGATCAAACTCTCTAGAGCGCTCTAAGTATTCGAAGATGGGGATGTTGCAAGCGGCTTTATTTGAGTAAACCAGTTTTTGGTGGAAGAGCAAATATAGTGCGCTTCTAAAAGTATTAGTGAGTTTGTGGTTTTTAATTTTCCTTAGTAGTTGATAAGCTGACCCTGATTCAAGTGTTATAACTGTTGGGCGATCGAAATCATAATTATGAAGTAAATAAATAAAGTCAGTAAATGTTAAGTCATCAATAAAAATCATGTCTGGGTTTAATTTGAGTGTATTTTCAAAAACTTCAACAAAGTTATTTTTATTATAAGTAAGTTGTGAAATTAAGGAATTAATTTCATTGTGTTTCCAAGGATTGCTTTTGGTAATTAAACTAGTATGACGAGCATTTTTTATGTTAGCCATGTTTAAAAAAGCGTTTAAGGTGTGAGATTTACCACTTTGAACCCCTCCAGAAAGTATAACTAATCCCTTTTTAAAAGTGGAATAACCATCTAGGAAGCTTGTGTGCAGTGAGTTTGAGTCAGGTACTTTTGAATACATGGGCTGAAAGTGCAATAGATGCTGTCCATCTTGCTCGCAAATAAAAAGTTTATACAAACTAATTTCTTTTACTGAGTAATAGGTCGTAATCGACTTGCTTTCTTTATAATCTTGAATTTCATCATCATTTAATATTTTTTTTAAGAGTTGAAAAATTTGATGATTATCTAGGGTAGAATTTTGTGAGGTAATAGGTTTAATTTGCCCACGAGCTTTAATGTAAATAGCCTTGTTGGGACTAATATAAATGTCAGTTGCTAAAGATTTTTGAGCCGCAGATAAAATTTCTTTAAATGTCATTGACTCTTCCCCTCGAAGTTTGACCAAATATTTTTTGGTGGAACCTATGTGATTTCATTAGCTTACCTCATAGTTTAAAAAATTCACCTATAAAAAACTAAAGAATTTTACCTATGACGCAGTCTAGTTGGACTAACAAATTGTGCCATCTAGAATTTTTCTATTTTTCTTATGAGCTTTAGTATAAATTAATATGTACCCATCAATTGTCTATTGCTAAAGACGTATAAGGTCACCACAGCTAATGAATTGGATTAAATTATTCGCCACATTTTTTTACTCAGGGCTTTCACCAAAAGCTCCAGGAACGGTTGGAACCTTGGCGGCAATTCCGTTAGTATTTTTTGCTTACACTTTAGGCAGAGAAAGTTACGTGGCCATTACTGTGCTGTTAGTTATATTCTCTATTTTTATTTGCCAGCTTTACGAACAGCGTAATGAAGTGCATGATAGCAGCGAAATAGTAATTGACGAAGTTGCTGGTTTTTTAATCACAATGGCTTTAATACCTCTGTCATTTAAATCGCTAGTTTTAGGTTTTTTATTATTTAGATTATTCGATATTTTAAAACCATTTCCAATAAGTTTGTTGGATAAAAAAGTACAAGGTGGTTTTGGCGTAGTTGTTGATGATCTTGTGGCAGGTTTGTTTGCAAATATTATTTTACAAATGTTACATCAAAAATGGGCGTTAATTTAAGTTATGACTATTGAAGAAAAAGTTTTAAATTTAAAAAATAAATTTGAGTCTAACGGCTTAACTCTTTCTTTAGCTGAAAGTTGCACTGGTGGTTTATTGTCGGCAGAAATAGTAAAGCACCCAGGAGTATCTAGTTTTTTTGCAGGCGCTGTTGTTTCTTATGCCACCCATGTAAAAGAAGACCTTTTAGATGTGCCGGTGCACCTACTGAAAACCATGGGTGAAGTGAGTGGGCCAGTGGCTGTTGCCATGGCTCAGGGAGCAAAACATAGTATGAGCTCTGATTGGGCTTTGAGTATAACCGGAATAGCAGGTCCGGGTGGAGAATCTAAAGATAAACCAGTGGGCACTGTTTGCTTTGCAGTGGTGGGCCCTGGGTTTGAACAAAGTATTAAAAAAGAATTTAAAATTAAAAACCGTAATGAGATTCAAAAGGCATCGATTGAATTTGCAATTGATTTTGTTTTAGAATCTCTAAAGCTATAACAAGGAGAGTGCATATGGCCTCAGTACAAGGAAATCAAGATAAGGGAAAAGCATTAGAGTTAGCAATTGCTTCTATTGAAAAGCAGTTTGGTAAAGGCTCTATTATGAAAATGGGTGATAAGTCTACGATTGTTGACGTTCCTGTTTATAGTACAGGAGCATTATGTTTAGATATCGGATTAGGAATTGGTGGTTTGCCAAAAGGACGTATCGTAGAGGTTTATGGTCCGGAAAGTTCTGGTAAAACAACTCTGGCATTATCAACAATTGCCCAAGCGCAAAAAGCTGGTGGTACAGTGGCGTTCGTTGATGCTGAGCATGCATTAGATATTGGTTACGCAGCAAAGTTAGGTTGTAACACAGAGGATATGTTAGTTTCACAACCGGACACAGGTGAGCAAGCTCTAGAAATCGTTGAAGCTTTAGTTCGCTCTGGTGGTATTGATGTTTTAGTTGTGGATTCAGTGGCAGCTCTTACACCGCGTGCAGAGATCGAAGGTGATATGGGTGCAAGTCATATGGGTTTACAAGCTCGTCTAATGTCGCAAGCTTTAAGAAAGTTAACCGCTGCAATTAACAGAAGTAACACTTTAGTTATTTTTATTAACCAAATTCGTATGAAGATTGGTGTTATGTTTGGTAACCCAGAAACAACAACTGGTGGTAACGCTTTAAAGTTTTACTCTTCAGTGCGTTTAGATGTTCGTAGAATTGGTGCCATTAAGCATGGTGATGAAATTGTTGGAAATAGAACAACAGTTAAAGTTGTTAAAAATAAAATGGCACCTCCGTTTGCAAAAGTAGAGTTTGACCTTATGTATGGAGAAGGTATTTCATTACATGGTGACATTGTAGACTTAGGCGTTAAAAAAGGTTTAGTGGAAAAATCTGGTGCATGGTATAGCTTAAAAGATGGCGAAAGAATGGGGCAAGGTCGTGAAAATGCTAAGCAATTCTTGAAGGACAACCCAAAGGTTTGTGATGATTTACAAAAGCAAATTAGAGAGGCTTATGGTTTAGGTAAAGGTGCTAAAAAAGAAGCGGCGCCAGCTACTGAAGCCACTCCAAAAGCGAAAGTGACTGCAAAGCCAACGAAAGCTAAGGCAGCAAAGCACTAATATAAGTTAAAGAAGTTTATTAAATTAAAAAGCCTCGTAACCTACGAGGCTTTTTTGTTTTTAAGTGCCTTAAGTTATATATTCAATGCTTTTTCAATTTTAAAAATAGAGAGTGTTGACGATTTAATTAGTAACAAATTAATTAGATATAAGGCTTTGTAAAGTTGTAATAGCTTCACTTTTATTTATTGAGTTCACTATAAAGGAAAGGCTTGTGGGTGAGCTTAAAACTTTTGATACAGCAATACTTTTGTTTTTTAAAAGATTAGTGGCTTGGTTTATTATATTAAAATCAACAGCTCCATTAAATGTTAATGTTACAGCAGAGTTGTCATTTTTCATTAAGCTAATATTGTCATCACCAGGTATTAAAGTTTCAATGGCAGATAAAGCCTCTTGGCTATCAGAAAACATTACTCTTAAGTAGTCTTTGTCATAGGCACTAGCTAATATTTGTGGTGTAGCAAAGTTATTCTTGGTCAGAAAATTATTTAAAACTATGTAACCTTCAGAAGTGTCTGAAGATTTAATAGATATATGAAAAATTTGATCTATGCAATTAATAGCAATTATTTGTGTTTGTTCATACATATCTAGGTCCTTATTGTTCACATTTGTACCTTGGTTTATATTTGTGCTGTTGCCAATGAAAAGTGGAATATTCATTTTTTCGGCTAAGGCTACAGAACGGTAATGTAAGATGGGTGAGCCCCAAAAGCACATGTTTTTTAAAGTTTTAAAATTTATTGTTTTAAACTGATTAGAGTTTTTATTTAGTTTTGGGTCACTATCAAAGACCCCGTCCACATCTTTTAAGGTTTTACAAATATTAGCCTTAAAGTAAGTGGCAAGACTCACAGCTGTGGTGTCTGAGCCGCCACGCCCAAGTGTTGTGATTTCTTTGGTATCAGGGTCAACTCCTTGAAAGCCAGCCACAATAACAATTTTATTTTCTTTTAAAGCCTCTTCAATTCGGATGGGCCTTACATCAGTGATACGGGCTTTATTATGTGTACTATTAGTAAAAATACCAGATTGGCTACCAGTAAAACTAATAGCCGGATAACCTAGTGATTGTAATGCCATACTCATTAAAGACATACTCACGCGTTCACCAGTGGACAGAAGCATATCCATTTCACGTCTGGCAGGGGTTTTTGAAATTTGATGGGCTAGGCTAATTAGTTTATCAGTGCCGGAACCCATGGCGCTAACCACAACTATTAAAGAGTTATTTTGGTCGTAAAGCTCACCTAAATGTTTAGCAATAGCTAAAATTTTATCTGGATTTGATAGGCTAGAACCGCCGTATTTATGAACAATAAGCTTTTTCATAAGATGAGTGTATCTTAACTATTAAAGTATAATTATTCAACCATGCTTATGTTATAACTAATTTGATTAAGTAATTCTCAGAATTTTAAAGAGCTCATATTTTATAAAGCGCGCAGTTCTCACCGAAGGTGAGCTGTCCAGAGCACTTTGTGAAATATGAGCTTTTTAAAATTCTGAGAATTACTTAATGAAATTAGTATTAAAGGGTGGATTTAATATATTTAACAGCCTTGGAGGTGTAGCCCTTTGGAATTCTGACGCGATAGTTTTTAACAAAACGGGGGATAAACCCTTTAAGGATACCAGGGTTTAATATTTGCAATACTGCAGGCTCTAGCCCCATTTTTTGTGCAAAATTATATAGGTCTGTTCCACCAGGTACATGGAAAACATCATAGGCATAGGGGCGCATTGGTTTAATGTTTCTAAAGCCATAAAGCTTTGGTGCCTTAGCAATTAAAACAGTGGCAATAAGTTTTGGAACATAGTCTCTAGTTTCTTTTGGAAAGTCTCTTTTACTTGAAAGCACCCAATAGTTTTTAGTCTTATGTTTTTTTATAAGACGTTTAAGTTTATTTTCTCCCATGTTGTAAGCTGAAGCTGCTAAGTACCAAGAGCCAAACATGCCATATAAATCATTTAAATAGTCAGTTGCGGCATCAGTGCTGCGATAAAAATCCATTCTTTCATCAACCCACCAATTAACCTTTAAGCCATATCTCTTCGCCGTCGGCTTTATAAATTGCCAATAACCAACTGCACTTGCATGGCTTCTTGCCTTAGGAGCTAATCCACTTTCTATAATTGCAATATAAGCCAAATCAAGAGGCATATTTTTTTGCTGTAGAGCATACTGCATTGTTGGAAAGTAACGATAAGAACGAGCAAATATTTTTGTAAGCCATCCTTTGCCTCTTCCTTGAAAGTATGTGATCCATTTTTGAACTCTCTTATTGTAAGTTATTGGTAAATCAAATCGAGGTCTTTGATCAATGGGGGAGTAAATCGTGCGCGGACTGAAGCGATGGCTTACTTTGCCTTGAATGGTATTTACTTTTGAGGAGGGTCCTGGCTTAGCAAATACACTACAGCTAAAAAACAATATTAGAACAAAAAGAACAAGAGGCTTCATAACAAAGGAGTTTAGGTCCTTGTGGGAGTTTAGTGTATGTGAAATATACTAATTAACACTAGACTGACTTTAAGCAGATAAAATTGACTAAGGTCCTGCTAAGAAAATAAGCCTAAAGT
>CALLBC010000088.1 GCA_938001965.1 uncultured Bdellovibrionales bacterium
CACAAAAGCTGAAAATATTATCAGAATTAGACTCAGGATTTATTAACTGCTCAGAGTTAGCACGTAAATATGATATTCATCCCGTAACTATTTATTCATGGAAACGAGGTTTGCGGGATATGACAAAAGATAAAAAATCTATCGATGTTGAGGAATTACTAGCTGAGAATCAAAGACTGAAACAACAAGTTGATGCTCTTAAAAGTACTGTTAGTGACTTAGCTGTAGACAAGCGTATTTTAGAAATATCTAAAGAAATACTCCTCAAAGAAAAACGTAAAAAAAAGTTCCCCATACCAGAAAAATTATCAAACAAACGAAGAAAGAAAAAATAAGCACTAAAAAAGTTTGTTTATTAATGGGCGTATCAAGGGCTTCAATTTACTACAACAAAGGAATACGAATGAATAGATACAAAAAAGAATTAGACGCAGAAATACTTGTTGAAATTAAAATAATTTTAAAACAACGCCCTTCCTATGGCTATAAAAGGGTGACTGCGATGATTAATAAAAAACGTAGAGCGAATGGGTTAAGTAATTTAAATAAGAAGAGAATTTTACGTATTATGCAAATAAACGGCCTAACACTAAAGGGAAGTGTGGCAAGAACTAACCATAAGAAAACAGGGAAGATAATCACGCTTCACTCAAATACAAGGTGGTGCTCTGATGGTTTTGAAATCCACTGCTTCAATGGTGAAAAAGTTTATGTGGCATTTACTTTAGATTGCTGTGACAGAGAATGCATTAGCTATGTAGCCTCAAAAGACCCACTGGGTGCCATAAGTATTCAAGACTTAATGGTTCAGTCTGTGTCCGAAAGATTTTCGAACACCATGAAGGCCTCACGTCAGATTCAATTTTTGAGCGATCGAGGTTCAATTTACAGAGCAAAAGAAACTGTTCAGCTTGGTAGGCAGCTAGGTTTAAAATCATGTTTTACAGCAGCATACAGCCCACAATCAAATGGTATGGCTGAAGCTTTTGTTAACACCATTAAACGTGATTACGTTTATGTGAATGATTGCTACAATGCAGACACAGTAATAAAGATGTTGGCTAGCTGGATAGCTGATTACAATAATAATGCACCACACTCAGGGCTTGGCATGAAAAGTCCAGTGGAGTATATAAATTTAACTAAATAAGGTGTCTACCGAAATGGGGTCCAAAGCAAAACTTTATTAATATGTTATAGGGGTAATAACTAAAAATTAATCTAAGGAGAAAAAAATGAAATTATTAATTCCATTATTTACTTTATTACTAGTAAGTGTTTCTGCAAATGCCTCACACTTTGTAACTTGTGATGTAACTGCTGAAGTAGTAAACATTCAAAATCTTGACCTAATGAATGACACGACAGTTACTAGACGTAGTTTTTCACCAGCTGAAGGTTCTACAGTTGATGAGACAATTACCATTGCAACAATTGAAATCACTAGTGTTAGCAATAACGAGGGTATGTTGAAGTGCCAATTCAAAAATGGTGATGAAATCACTCTTGCTGTAAAGAAAGAGGAAAAAGGTGAGTATAGTGAAGGCCAAAAACTAGAGTTAAATTATAGAAATGTTGGTGATGCTTTAGGCAGCGGCACTACTTGGAAATTAAAATAATTATATTTCTATTTAAATAGTTATTAAAAAAACCACATCTATTTGATGTGGTTTTTTTTATGTTTTAATAAACCTGGAGTTAATTATAGGCTAGTAATATCACTTAGATTTGACTTTGCTTTGTTTCCAAAAATTTCTTTTGCAAAGTGATCACATTGAGTTGTTAACCCTTGAATAGAGCTGGATAAAATTGTACCCAATTTATATGTAGAGGGTTGACCAAGAGAGTTAAAACGAATGAGTGTGCAAGTGGCAGAGTTAGTGGCGTTTCCATTTTTAACTATAGTGAAGTCTCGTAGTCTAATTTGAGCCGTGTCACCATGCTGAGATTTAGCTAAAAATTTACAGTCTGTAAGGATTTTTTCACCAGAACCTTTCATCTCTCCTGCAACTCTAGTTGAAGCCTGTCCTAGGGAGTTAAAGGTTACAATCACACAAGTGGCTAAGTACTGCGTGCTTGTCGATCCTTCATCAATTCCATTTAAAATATTGCGAATGCCTCTTAATTTATTTTTTATAGACCTCAATTCACTCTTAGTTAATGAGTGAGCCTCTTCATCTAGGCGATCGGAAATATTATAGGACATGTTGATCACTCTTTGAGCAGAGGCCTCGCTGCGATCTTTTAGCTCAAGCGCATTGGACTGAATGGAGCTAAGTGTAAATGCTGTGATTATAGATGTGATAATTGTTGATTTTGTTTTTAGTAATTTCATTTGGGTATCTCCTGTTGTTTAACTATTTTAAGAAAATGCATGATGTATGCCAGACTGCAAGTATATAAGCTTCAACATAATGTTTCCCCTTTGATTTATTGCACCACTGAGTAAAAAGTAGTCAGCTTTTTTGGTTTAAATGAGTGTTAAACTGTCACTAGACTAAAGTTTGGTTCCGTAAGTGTTGTATCATTTTTAGCTGTAAAGTTAAGCATTTACCAGGGGAGCTAATGTTAGACAATTTGGTTACAACAGACCCTAAATATTAAACTCTAGCGTTTTAATTCAAATCTATTTATACATAAATAGATTTGAGAGCCACTAATATGTAAAGGTTTTTTAAGTTAGAAAACCTAACTTATTACTTTAGATTAATAAAATTGCTTAATGCGTAAGGCTTAACATATATTAATGTTTAGTAACTAGCTAAGAAGGTAAAAATGTCTGAAAAATTAAATGATTATATTATACTTGCTGGTGGATGCTTTTGGGGCGTGGAAGAACTCTTCAGGACACTTCCAGGTGTTACAAATACTTTAGTGGGTTATACAGGTGGGGATTTAAAATCACCAACGTATAATGACGTAAAAACTGGTGAAACCGGGCATGCTGAAGCCATAAAAATTGATTTTGATAAAAGCAAAACGACCTTAGAAAAATTATTACTTTTTTTCTATAGGATGCATGACCCAACAACATTAAATCAGCAAGGTAATGATAAAGGAACACAGTATCGCTCAGCCATTTTTTTTAGAAGTGAAGAGCAAAGAGCAATTGCAAAAGCGGTGATTAGTCAGGTCGAGGAGTCTAAAAAGTTCAACCGACCAATAACGACAAGTTTAGAGCCTGAAGCTGAGTTTTACCCTGCTGAAGAGTTTCATCAAAATTATTTACAAAAAAATCCGCAAGGATACACTTGTCACTTTATTAGGGATTAAGTTCCACAAAATGTGGCCGGTACAATCTGCTCTTTTGTGGGAGCTGTTGTATACTTTTGGTCAACATTTTGTTCGGTGTATGGGTTTTCTAAAAGACTATTAAACTCGATAAACGGCTGAAAGTCCCCATCTATAGCCTTTGTAATCATGTCCTCGATGAGGTGGTTTCTAGGTATATAAATGGGGTTGGTCATATTCATTGTACTAATAACTTGGTTAATATCATAACTTTCAATTCGCTTTTTCCAAATTTTGCAAAAGGAATTAAACTCATTGCAAGTAGAATTGTTTTGATTAACTACGTTGCTTAAATTTCTAAAACTATTTGTGAAATCTAAATGCTTACTTTCTATATAGTCTAACCATTTTTTAATGAGCTCTAAATCTGATTGCACCGGCGATATAATTCCAAGCTTAGGTGCAAAGTGATCTAGCCACTTTTTAGAAAATATAGGTTCAAAGTTTTTAATTTCCTCTTCAAACTTAAGAGTAGCTTCTTCGCGGTTATTTTCACTATAAAGTGTGAGCAAACATTCAGCCAGTCTAGTTAGATTCCAAAGAGTAATAGAAGGTTGATTAGAAAATTGATAACGTCCATTTCTATCAATGGAGCTAAAGACCCTATTATGCTCAAAGTGGTCCATAAATGCACAAGGCCCATAATCAATGGTGAGGCCACAAACAGAAGAGTTATCAGTGTTCATTACGCCATGAATAAACCCAACACTCATCCACTTAGCAGTGAGTGTAGCTTGGAGCTTCATAACCGATTTAAAAAAATCTAAAGGGGAGTCTTGAGAATTTTTTAGCTCAGAGAAGTTTCTTTTGATGCAATAATTGAGTAATTGTTTTAGGTTCTGAGTGTCGCCATGACGGGCAAAGTACTCAAATGTTCCCACTCGAATTAAGCTTTTAGAGGTTCTTGTAATAACGGCACCAGGAAGTGGAAGCTCTCTTTGTACAAGCTCACCAGTTGTAACCACGGCCAGAGCTCGAGTTGTGGGTATTCCAAGTTTGTGCATGGCCTCACTAACTAGGTACTCTCTTAAAGCAGGTCCTACAGTAGCCTTTCCGTCACCACGGCGTGAGTATTCAGTGGGGCCACTTCCTTTTAAATGAATATCATGGCGAATATTATTTCTATCAATAAGTTCACCGAGTAATAGTGCTCTGCCATCACCAAGGCGCGGGGAGAAATGACCAAATTGGTGACCAGAATAAACCATGGCAACAGGGGCTGAGCCTTCAGGGAGCACTTTGCCTGAAAAAATATTTGTAATTTCGCTTTGATCAGTAAGTGTTAAGCCAAGCTCTGATGCGTGCTCATCATTGTAAATAATTAATTTTGGATTTGGGGGAGTATCAGGTGTTGCTTTGCTATAAAATTCTTTTGGTAGTTTTATATAGCTGTTATCAAATGGAATAGGATTATTTACCGACACGAAGACCTCTGGAATTAGATTTAAGAGGCTAAAGAGTATTAAAAGTAATTATATATGTAAAGTAATTAAAACTAGCTGCCTAAGGCCCTTTTGGGGCTTTAGGCAGTCTAGGATAGTTAGTAAGAATAATTGTAAACAGGGTTAAATCAAATCAAACTAACTATTTTTTGTTAAAGTAATTCTATAAAGTTAGTTTTACTAGAAACATCTGAGTTCAGGTTCACTAAAAGCTCAACATCTACTTCAGGAGCCACCCAAGAGTCAGCTTTTATTTTAATTGATTTTACCAGTTTATCTGGTTCTGGGTTGTATAATTCAATAAAGTCACCCTCATTTTTAATCACAAGTTGCCTAGTTCTTTTTAGGTAGTTTTTGTGCTTTCTATTAACTAAGTTTTTTACACTACCGTCTTCATAGATAAGAATAATCTTTGAAATTCCAGCAACACCATTTTTTCCTCTTTTACCAAGAGTGTCTGTGGCTTCTATGGAAATGGAGTTAATCTGAGTTGGCTTAGCTAAATTCCAATCGGCAATACGATGTGGTTTCGGCCACCAGAAGTAGAAGTAGCCAAAACTTGCGTTATCAGTAACATCGCCCCATTTGTCTCCTACTTGTGTACGCCAGTCATCACCCTCGTCAATGAGATCTCGCCATTGATCAATAGGTCCTAATTGTTCACGGTACTGCCACAGTAATTCATTGATATAGTATTTACCGACCTTAAAGTGCTTAATTACTTTTCCAACATTAGAATAATTTTTAAGTTCTTTTTCAAAATCGAGCATTGCTTTTTCTAAGTAAAAGAGCTCATAAATTGAGTAACATAGGTTGGTGTTATAAAACTCAATTGCGTCACTATAAACTTGAGCTGCATACCAAAGTTCATAAGCCAGATCACCTAATTTAGTTTCACCATAACCTAAGTCGTAAAGTTGATCGTAGTTGTAAGCAAACTGAGTTTCTATATTGTCAGATACATCAATGATTTCTGTGATTGACCAGTAGTTATCAACGGTATCAGGCCATTGACCAGGGTAATTTACTTCTTCCTCAGGCCATGTCGGCATCTCCCATCGATCATGGTGGTCTCTCCAGCTATCGTAACGATCTTTCCAACGTTTATGTCGACGTATAGTTCTTCTGTGTTTTTTATGTTTACGAGCATGACGTCTATATTCATCTCTAGATTCACGACGATGCTCTTGTCTTGCTTCATCACGCAGACGATCATCCCTTCGCGCCTGTCTTCTTTGTTCACGTTTAATTTCGTTTCTGCGCTCTTCACGTTCACGGTTTATTCTTTCACGCTCTTGACGTCTTTCTTCGTTTCGACGAGTCTCCTCCTCTTGTCTACGACGTTCTTCTTGTGCTCGTCTTCTTTCTTGTTCACGGCGGTTTACTTCATCTTGACGACGATCTTCTTCACTGCGTCTGTCATCCTCGCGGCGACGCTGTTCTTCTTCTTGTCGACGTTGTTCTTCCTGCGCACGTCTACGCTCTTCTTCGCGGCGATTAATTTCATCATCTCTGTTCTCCTCTTCACGATGACGATCTTCCTCCTCTTGTCTTCGGCGTTCTTCCTGTGCGCGTCTACGTTCTTCTTCTCGACGGTTTACTTCATCTTGGCGGCTTTCTTCCTCTTGTCTACGGCGTTCTTCCTGTGCGCGTTCGCGTTCAGCTTCACGTCTTCGCACTTCTTCATCACGACTACGTTGTTCTCTTTCAGTACGCTCACGCTCTTCTTGTCTACGGCGTTCTTCCTGTGCGCGTTCGCGTTCAGCTTCACGCCTTCGCACTTCTTCATCACGATCACGTTGCTCTTTTTCAGCGCGCTCACGCTCTTCTTGTCTTCGGCGTTCTTCCTGTGCGCGTTCGCGTTCAGCCTCACGCCTTCGCACTTCTTCATCACGATCACGTTGTTCTCTTTCAGCACGCTCACGCTCTTCTTGTCTACGGCGTTCTTCCTGTGCGCGTTCGCGTTCAGCTTCACGTCTTCTTACCTCTTCATCACGGTCTCGTTGTTCCCTTTCAGCACGCTCACGCTCTTCTTGTCTACGGCGCTCTTCCTGTGCACGCTCGCGTTCAGCTTCACGTCTTCTTACCTCTTCATCACGACTGCGTTGTTCTCTTTCAGCTCTTTCTCGTTGCTCCTGTTCACGCCTTTCTTGTTGCGCGCGCTCTCGTTGCTGTTCACGTTCACGCTGTTGTTGCTCACGCTGCTCTTGTGCGCGTCTTCTTTCTTCTTGTTGACGTTCACGTTCTTCACGTCGTCTTCGAACTCTTTCATCGCGGTCATCATCTCCGCCGCGATCTCTACGAGCCATTAATTTTATAC
>CALLBC010000089.1 GCA_938001965.1 uncultured Bdellovibrionales bacterium
ATATGTAAGTGGTTTAAGTTCATTGTTTTCCTTAAAATACTTTTAAAATATCGTGAATTCTAATATGTCCAACTGGAGCTGTTGGTTTGTCAGAGTTTTTATCTACAACAAATAAACTTTGAATTTGAAAACTCTCCATCATAAACTGAGCTTTAGCAGCCAACTCACTCACATCAATTGTTTTAGGATTTTTTGACATAACTTCAGCAACATTCTGCTTTAAAGCTTCATCATTTTTTAAAATACTTCTACGGATATCGCCATCAGTAACAATCCCTACTAAGTCGCCGCCCGTGTTAATTACTCCAACCACGCCTTTTACATCTCCACCAGTCATTAAAGTGACCACATCCATCATAGTTGCGTCTTCATTAACTAAAGGTAACGATTTACCAGAATACATAACGTCTACTACACGAGTTAATAATTTTTTACCTAAAGCACCACCAGGGTGAAATTCAGCAAATTCAGCCTCTTTAAACCCGCGAGCTTTTAATAAACACATGGCTAATGCATCACCAATAGCTAAAGTAGCCACTGCACTAGTTGTTGGCGCTAACCCCAGCGAACAAGCCTCAGCCATTTCGCTAATAAATAATGTGGCCGTTGCCCCCTCATCTAAAGTGCTTCCCTTTTTTGCTGTAATTGCAATCAGTGGAATTCCCTTTCTAGAAGTGTAACTAATAATGGCTGACATTTCGCTGGCTTCACCACTTTTACTAATGGCTATAACTATATCACCTTCTTGCACCACTCCTAAATCACCATGAGTGCTTTCAGCTGGGTGCAAAAACATGGACGGCGTACCAGTAGAGCTTAAAGTACTACTGATCTTTCTACCCACAAGGCCTGATTTACCAATACCAGTAACAATCACCTTTGATTTACATTCCATAATCAAATCAATGGCTTTTGAAAAATCGTCATTAATGAACTCTTTAAGTGCTAAAATAGATTGAGCTTCAAGATCTAAAACTCTTAAAGCTTCATTTTTTAATTCTGGATTCAAGTTAATCTCCTGCCGCTGCTACTTTTTATTGTTTTTTTCGTAGACTTTTTTTTACTTTTTTTTACAACTGTTTTTTTTGCTGTCGTCTTTTTTTTATTTTTTAAGGCGTAAACAACAGCTGCTTTCACAAAGCTTTTAAATAATGGATGCGGATCTGTAGGCTTAGATTTAAATTCAGGATGAAACTGAACTGCCAAAAACCATGGGTGTTCTTTAATTTCAATAATTTCTACTAAATCTCTTTCTTTGCAAATACCAGTTAAGTCCATGCCCTTTTTTTCAAATAATGGACGGTATTTATTATTAAATTCATATCTATGCCTGTGACGCTCACTTATATTTTTAGTGTTATAAATTTTAGCTGCTTTGGAACCAGACTTTAAAGTACAAGGGTAAGCACCCAAACGCATAGTTCCACCTTTGTTACTAATACCCTTTTGCTCTTCCATAAAATCAATAACATAGTTTCTTGCTTTCTTACTTTCAAATTCACGGCTAGTGGCATCTTTAATTCCACAAACATTTCTAGCAAACTCAATGGAAGCCAATTGCATACCATAGCAAATTCCAAAAAATGGAATTTCATTTTCACGAGCGTACTGAATGGCTAAAATCTTTCCTTCTACACCACGCTGACCAAAACCACCAGGAACTAAAATGGCATCCACATCAGCCAGTGAAGCTTTGAGGTTCTTCTTGTTTAAGTTTTCAGAATCTATATAAACAATATCAACGCGAGCATTATTATAAATACCACCATGGGTAATGGCTTCGTTTAACGATTTATAACTTTCAGTTAAATCCACATACTTACCCACCATTCCCACTTTAATGGTTTTTTGTGGGTTTTTAAGACTGCCAACCACCTTCTTCCAAGTGTCCATCGAGCTCTTTCTGTGTTTTAAACCTAAACGTTTTAATACTTTTAAATCAAACCCCTCTTTATGTAAGGCTAGTGGCACTTCATAAATAGTTGATGAGTCAACAGCCGGAATTACATTGTCTGCTTTTACACTACAAAATAAACCAATTTTATCTTTTAAAGTTTGGTCCAGTGGCTTTTCACTACGACAAATTAAAAAGTCTGGCTGAATACCAATGGCTCTCAACTCTTTCACTGAATGCTGTGTTGGCTTACTTTTTAACTCTCCAGCGGCAGCAATATAAGGAATATAAGTGACATGCATAAAAATAGAGTTTTCAATACCCACATCTACGCGCATTTGTCTGATGGCCTCAATAAACGGTAAGCCCTCAATATCACCAACAGTTCCACCAATCTCAACGATCACAACTTCTGACCCTTGGCCTGCTTCATAAATTTTCTCTTTAATTTCATTGGTTATATGTGGAATCACCTGAACAGTTCCACCTAAGTAATCTCCACGACGCTCTTTTGTTATAACACTGTCATAAACTTGTCCCGCACTTACACTATTAGAGCGATTTAATGAAACATTGGTAAAGCGCTCATAATGACCTAAATCTAAATCAGTTTCTGCACCATCTTCTGTTACATACACCTCTCCGTGCTGTAATGGTGACATAGTTCCTGGATCCACATTAATATATGGATCACACTTCATAAGGCTAACTTTATAACCTTGCTTTTCAAGTAAAGTTCCAAGACTGGCTGCAGTTAAACCTTTACCAATTGAGGAAACAACACCACCTGTAACAAAAATAAATTTTTGAACCAGTGACTTTTTAGTGGACCTTAAAGCCGTTGTTTTCTTTATACTTTTACGTTTCATTATGAAAGTCCTTTTTGTTTTAATATTTTTTCAACTTCAATTATATCTTCAGGGTGATCTACGCCAATAGCGTCTTCATTCACTTCAACCACTCTAATTTTTGCACCTAAATACAAAGCTCGTAATTGCTCTAAGCTTTCAGATTTTTCTAGGCTTGTGGGTGATTGCTCACAAAACTGTTTTAAAAAATCTTTTTTATAAGCATAAAGACCGATGTGTTTATAACATTGCCCACCAGCAAACTCCCCTCTAGAAAAAGGAATGGAAAAGCGACTAAAATAAATGGCATTATTATTTTTATCTTTAATTAGTTTTACAATGTTCTTATTATCTAATTCTTCTTTTTCAATGGGCTTAGCTAAAGTCACCATCTCTGGTGGATTTTCTTTTTTAAAAGGCTCAGTGATTTTATCTAACCACTCAGAATTAATGAGTGGCTCATCCCCTTGAATGTTTATAACCACATCAGCCTCAACATCTTTAATGGCTTGCCAAACACGGTCACTGCCCGTTTGCAAATCCACATCAGTCATTACAACTTCGCCACCAAAAGACTTTACTAAATCAAAAATTCTTTGATCGTCTGTAGCCACTACTAGTTTATTTAAAGTTTTAGAGTGAGAGGCGCCTTCATAAACTCTTTGAATAAGAGCCTTGCCCGCAATCAATTCCAGCGGTTTACCAGGAAACCTCGTCGAGGCAAATCTGGCAGGTATGACACCAATGGTTCGAATCATGTATTTAATACCTTATAATTAATTACCCCAAAAATGTAGGAGTAACTGGTTAATTACAAGAATCAAAAACTATAAAAATTAACCTTCTGCGTCAAGGCTCATTTCCTTTTTTTCACCTAATTTCCATATTTTATACATATATTTATGCATTTCCTGAACTCCAGTTTTCTTAAGGCTAGAAACAGGCATGACATCCCATACAGGGCAAGAGCTTTTAATGACTTTTACAGCCTTGGATACATTTGTTTTACTCAGCTTATCTGCTTTAGTGAGGGCCAATATACCGGGCAACCCCTCATCTAATGAAAGCTCATATAGCGCTTGTTCATCCTTAGACCACTTTCGTCTAATATCCATAACTAGCACCAAGCCCATTAAGTTTTTACGGTAATATAAAAACTCTTCAATAAACTTAGCCCACTTCTCTTGCTCAGCATTTGAAACAGCGGCATAGCCATAGCCAGGCAAATCCACAAACCGGTAGCTATTATTAACCAAAAAGAAATTCATTAGCCTGGTTTTTCCAGGAGTACCACTCACCTTGGCAAGGCCTTTGCGCGTGAGAAGAGAGTTAATTATGGATGACTTACCAGCGTTTGACCGACCTAGGAAGACCACTTCTTTTAGCTTGTCTTGGGGACAATGCTTTAGCTCAGTAGCACTTTTAACAAATTTTGAATCCATAATTTACACCTGACCACACTGGGTAACAGCTAATTTCTCTCAAGTCTCTGAATGAATATTTTGAAACCTCTTTTGAACCTTTGGCTCCTGAGTATCGCGTCGCGCTTCGCGTATCCGCGCTGCGCTCATCTGAAAGATGACGAAGTGCGAAGACGCGATGCTGCCGTAAGTGCACTCAGAGGCCAAAGGTTCAAAAGAGGTTTCAAAATATTCATTCAGAGATTTGAGCTTATCCCCTTAGATGGTGGCTAACAAGATTTTTTTATAGACTTGATTATTTTTCATGTATGAAACTTGGTACAATATTTATGTCATTAATCTCTCCCCATAGAAAAATTATTAATTTTTAGATTTTTTAACTCTCATAGCTAATTAACTGTAAGTACAGTGGGCATTCATTTTGAATAGTCATTCATTAACTTATTAAAAATGGAGTTATAAATGGAAGCCTATCAACTAAATACAAATGAATTACCAACTGCCTACTTATTACTAAATCAACACTTATTTAAAATTGAAAAATTAAATACCATTGGCAGTGACCGCTCATGTAGTATTCAATTAAATGTGAATGGCATTGAAGCAAGGCATGCCCGTATTGAATACCATAATAATAAATTTATTATTAAAGACCTTCGGTCAAAATCAGGAGTATTTGTTAACGATACAAAAATAATTGAAGCTGAACTAATAGACGGTGACTTTATTAAAGTAGGAAGTCTTGAACTTATTTTTAGTCACAAACCAATTATCATTGAAAAGAAAAAAGCGCTAAAAAGTAAAAATCTAAAATGGCAAGTTCAATTAGAAAGCTTACCCGCCATTGCCAGTAATGACTTCCCTGTGGTTTTGATTGGTGAGTCGGGATCGGGTAAAGATGTGGTTGCCAGACAAATTCATAAGGAGTCAGAACGTCAAGACCATGAGTTTATTAGCGTTAACTGTAGTGCTTTAAGCCCTCAACTCATTGAAAGTGAACTCTTTGGCCACATTAAAGGGGCATTTACTGGTGCCGACTGTGATCGCAAAGGAGCTTTCATGGCCGCAGATAAAGGAACTTTATTTTTAGATGAAATCGGCGACCTTCCCTTAGATTTACAACCAAAGCTATTACGTGCTCTTGAAAACAAAGAGGTTAAGCCTGTTGGCTCCGATGCTTGTAAAAAAACCAATGTACGAATTATTGCAGCTACACATAAACCACTTCACAAATTGGTTGAAGAAGGAAAGTTTAGACAAGATCTTTATTACCGCCTTAATGTTTTGCAACTGAATCCGCCAAGCCTTAAAGATCGCCTAGAAGATTTTGATGAGCTCTTTTATTGCTTTGCCAAAGAGTTTAGAATTCGTTTTGAATTTGAAGCCATTCAAGAATTAAAAAAATACGATTGGCCAGGGAATATTCGTGAACTTAAAAACTTTGTAATTAAAGCCTCAGTGGTTTACCGAGGGCAAAGTGTGACCCAGCAGATGGTCAAAAGCCTGTTCAAAGCAAACCCAATTGTTACAAAACAAATTCTAGGACAAAAAAAGAAACTCAAAGGCAAATCTTTACTAAAGCAAACAGAACTAGAACTCATTTGTAACGCACTTATTGACCATAAAGGCAATCAAAGAAAAGCAGCCATAGCTTTAGGCATGCCAACTAGCACTTTGAATGATCGAATTAAAAAATTTGATATT
>CALLBC010000090.1 GCA_938001965.1 uncultured Bdellovibrionales bacterium
TTAGCCCCAATTGCGAATGAAGACATCAATAAAACAACAGTCATTAAAAATAAAGCTTTCATAGGTCTATTTTAGACCTAAATAAAAGAAAGTAAATGAACAAACTCAAATAGTTTAAAAGTTAACATTAGCTTAACAATAGGGGTTTAAACTTATTTTTAAGCATGGCTGTTAGTCCATACTTACTTCTGGCAGCTTGGGCACCAAAAGCTTGAGCGCCCCGATAGTTTAATATTCTCAACGGGTATATGGCATTTTCTACAAAGCTCACCCTCTCGACCATACACTTGCAGCTTAGTTTGAAAGTAACCAGACTCTCCTCCTGCTTTTTTAAAGTCTTTTATTGTGGATCCTCCAGATTTTATCGCCTGCTTGAGCACCTGCTTAGAGTGTTTTACTATGAGCTTAAGCTCTTCATCGGTAACTTGGTTTGCTGGTCTTAGAGGTGATACTCCGCACTTATATAGTGTTTCAGCCACATATATATTGCCAATACCTAAAACCACGGCCTGATCCATTAAAACAGCTTTTATAGGAGCTATTTTATTTATTAGTTTATTTTTTAAATATTTAAAGCTGTACTCTCTTGATAAGGGTTCGGCTCCGTGCTTTTTGCCGGCAAAGTATGTCTCTTCATTTTTTGAGTACAGCATCACCCCAAAACGCCTTGGGTCATTATAAATTAAACGCTTTTTATTACTCAACACTAACTCAACATGATCGTGTTTTTCTTTTTTATAGGACGAGTCTTTTAACTTCCAATTCCCAGTCATTCCCAAGTGGTTAATGAGCTTGCCTTGCGAAAGGTCAAAAACTAAATACTTGGCTCTTCTACGCACCTCTATAATTTTACTATTTAATAAATTCTTTTTAAAAGTGGTGGGAATTTTATTACGTAGCTGTTTTTTATGGACTTTAACATCCATAATCTTTTTATTTTTAATAATTTTATTAAGACCATTTTTAACAGTCTCCACTTCTGGAAGTTCGGGCACATCATCTCCAAAGGTACCTGATTCCCAAAGGTAGCGCTACCGCGTCACCTCTCAAAGCCAGGTAAGTAAGATATATTAATTGTATACTTTAAAAAATACCTTTTAAAACCTTATGATGCAAGTGCGCTACCGCTGGGAAGCAGGTACGAATGCTATAAGCGTTTCTGTAAGACTGGGTGTGAATGGCTTTTGCCACAAGCTCTTTACCAGTGCCAGATTCACCACGCACTAAGACCGTTGATTTACGATCAGCGATCTTTTCAATCATTTTACAAACACCATACAGGTGGTCAGAGCGACCCATCATGCCCATTGAACTAATCAGTGCACTGTTTGCTATCCATTTTTCTTTGGCTGTTCGTTGAGAGTTTTGAAAGGTTCTTACCACTTGGTCATAATACGGAAAGCAATCCCTGATGGCTTTAATCAAGCCTTCAGTGTCTTCTTTGGTGACAAAATTACTGACCTTGGCTTTAAGACTTTGAATGGGTGGTATGGCAGAGGTGTCGCCAGTAGAAATTACGATGGAGAGCTTGCGATTCAGTTCAAATAATTTTTTTGCAACCTCGGCACCATTGGTTTGTTCAGGCTCAAAATGGAAATCTAAAACAACAACAGCAAAACCCGTGGGGTCTTTTTTGATAAGCTCAATGGCTTCGGCTGCGGTACTGACAAATACGCCTTCAATATCAAGATGAGCCTTTAGCTGTACCTTTAAGCCCAATAGGGTATCGGCGTTGTCATCGGCAAATAGAACTTTGTATTTCACAGACTCTCCTCTTTTCATGTCGTCCTCCCATTTAAAAAGCAACGTCGGTGCCAAAAGTTAAACCGTTAAAAATACACAACAAAAAATATGGCCTAGCTCCACAAGTGGCCCACTATTGGGCCAGTAAAAAAGTCAAATCTTCTAAAAACCTTAGTGGTATTGCGAAATATCAACATCAAACCAAAGTTTTTAAGGTGGTCCATTTTTGGGCAACTGTGTTTGGCGAGCAATTCAAAGAAAACCTATGCTGCTATTTTCTTTAATAAATTTTGGAGATGGAATCAGTTCAGCGATTTGGGCCACCCCCGAAAAAGCCCTCAAACAAACACTATGTATTTACTATGCTGGCTGCTCAAAAAACAGGCTCAACAGTGAGCTTGTAGAGTTTACCGGGGTATGTAGGAAAGAAATTGGTAAATATTTCTAGAAATTTGCTCTGAGCATGATGTCATAAGCTGTCCTAAGGTAAGCAATAATTTATTGTTACTCCAACCGAAAAAGGAGCCAAAATGAATCGACCATTTCATTTATCTATTGGATGTAAATCAATTCCAGAATCTAAGAACTTTTTCACAGATATTTTAAATTCAAAAATTGTTCATGAAGATCCAACAGGCTATGTAAATATTGATTTCTATGGAACTCAAATCACTCTAAAGCCAATACCAGAAATAAATCCTAAAATGCAAGAGCTTCACTTTGGTGTTAATCTCAAGATAGATGAGTTTGAAGCAGTCTCAACAAAAATTCTTAGCAGTGGGTACGACAAGATTATTAAAGGCCCAATGACTGTTGATGAAGGGACGGATATGGAAAGAAGTAAGATGTACATTGAATGCCCAACAGGGTATATTTTTGAAATTAAAGGCTACCCATATCATTAGTATATTTCGTGCCTTTAACTAGGCTACAATCTTACATTACATTTACTCAACCAAAAGGATGAAGAATGGCAGTAAAAAAGAAGGTTAATAAGCCAAAAGCGCCTAAGGGAATTTCCAAAAAGGTATTAAGAAAGGCACTTAGTGAATCTGGCTGGACAACCATACCTGTTTCGTCAAAAAAGAAAACTGCGAAGAGAAAAACAACTATCTCAAAAAAGAAAACATCTACAGCCAAGAGAAAAAGATAATGGCTAAACACTCAGATAAGAGAAAAGGTGTGTTTATCAACTGTCCTTTTGACACTCAATACCAGCCTCTCTTTGACGCTATCCTTTTTACAGTTATTGACTGCGGGTTCAAGCCAAGATGCTCCCTAGAAAATTATGATGGTGGCTCAGTCAGAATTGAGTATATTTCAAAATTAATTAGTGAGTGTGAGTTTGGTATCCACGACATTAGCCGCAACAAAGGAGACAAGAAGACCGGGTATGCAAGATTCAATATGCCTTATGAGCTAGGCTTATTCATTGGAGCATCAAAATTTGGCACTGGAAAACAAAAGAATAAAAAATGCCTTATATTGGAAAGTAAAAAATATGAATATCAAAAGTATTTATCTGACATAAGTGGTCAAGATACGTACGCACACAAAAACAATGAGGCAACCCTAATTAGAATTGTGCGCGATTGGCTTAGCCAATGCAACAAGACTAAAGAACTACCATCAAGTAAATACGTTGTGAAAAAATATAATGCGTTTAAAAAAGGTCTTCCAGCTTTTTGCAAAACAATACAATGGGATCATAAAAACTTAAAATATCATGAACAAATATCAGCTATTGAGCAATGTTTGTACGCTCAAAAAGGGACAGTCTATTAGCTGTTTAAGTGGCACAGTACTAACCCAAAATAACTTTAGGTTAAGACTTGCCATTACCGATTAGACTCATGCTCTCTGTATGAAGCTATAGTCGAAGACAGAGCAACTATTACAAAAAACGGACAAAACCCCTCTCTATTGGCTCCGATACTAATTGTAACTGATAAGACATATGAATGTATCAAATCAGAGTGGAAAAAGTTAAAAACCTGAAAACTATCTATATCCCTTACCACTTTATTCTCGACCACTCCCTAAGCTAGATATACAATACCAAGGATGAAGGCTTCTAAAGGAAAAAGAAAAATTATAGTAAAAGGGAATTCATTACTATGGCAATTACCCAACAATTGGGAAAACACTAACCAATGGCTTTGGGTCGGAAAACCCACCGGCGGTGGTAATCTTCTAATTGATCCATACCCACATGACTTTGAGATTAGACCTAAAATGGTTGCTCAAGCCATTGAATGTGCAATAGAGAAAGGCTGGAAACCTAGTGAGAAAGAAAATAATATGAAGCTAAAGTATGAAAATGGTAAATTTACTCAGCTCAATGACAGCTATGAGTTGAATACATAAAAGGAGATAAATATGGATATTGAAGATCTTGTAACTGCACTCGAAAACAAGATTAACAAGAAAGGCGCTGAAGTTGAACTTCTTTGCTATGGTGAATCGACTTTATATGGCACAAAAAATGGAATTCAACTACTTGGTTTAGAGCTTTTAAAATCAACTTTTATTAATGATCCACATATTGCCTGCGACGCGATCAAGAACTTACAAACTGAAAAATCTGAACTTGTAATTGATCATATTGTATTTGATCGAGAAACTATAGGCTTTTTATCATCTTAACCGGTAGATTTTGCAACCACACATGAAAAATTATGATCTTGAATCATACCTCCTTAAAATTAATAACCCATTCAACCTATTTGTATATTTCTTCTTGAAGCTCCCCCTAAAGGAGTTGTATAAATCAAGGATGACTTCATTAAAAGCCTTTGAAAAAGAAGCACTTGAAATTCTCCTTAGTAAAAAAATTCAAAGTAAGCTTCTCAGTGAAATACTTGAGACAAACGCTTATAAACTTAAGCATACCGGAGCAGGTTATTTTCTTACTATAAATGATGATAGGCTGAGCGTAAATAGGCTCGTATTCAACAAACCATCAGTTTTAGGGGTTGGGCCTGATGGTCTCGAATGTGGGGTTATTGTATTCATTGAAGAGAATACTATGACACTTGAGTGCCACCCCTATACTAATGATTTACCTGAAGATTTCAGAGAGCATGAAATCAAGATACAAGTGTAATCATGAAATTTAGTTCTAAAATTCAACCATATATTTCTTCTGTATTAAACTCGACTTCTACCCTCTTTGCTTATACAAGATATTTTGCATTGGAGTTTGTGTGAAAAAGGGCAAGTTATTAATTTTTTCAGGTCTACCCGGCTCTGGAAAATCTACCATAGCTAAGCTATTAGCTGAAAAAATTGGTGCTGTATATTTACGAATTGATACTGTTGAAAATGCGTTGAGAGAGATTTGCAAAATGCAAAAAGTTGAAGGTGAAGGCTACAGACTCTCTTACCGTATTGCTTCGGATAATTTGAAAGTTGGCAGTACTGTCATTGCTGACTCTGTAAACCCAATAGAGTTATCTCGAAAAGAATGGACTCATATAGCTAAGGAAACAAACTCGGAAAGTATCAATATTGAGTTTGTATGCTCTGATAATCTGACACACAAGGCGCGAGTAGAAAACAGACGACACAATGATCAAGAGATTCCAGGACATAAATGGCCGAGCTGGGAACAAGTCATATACAGAGAATATGAGGCCTGGGATAAAGGCTTAGATATACGAGTTGACACTTTTATCAATACTCCAGAAAAGTGTGTCGAATTGATCAGCAACTATTTAAAGACAATCGCCAATAAGCAATGACCTGGGACATATTCGTCATTTTTTGACCTTGGAAGCCTATCATGTTAATTATTAGAGCATGCACAAGCTCGACATTAATATTCACGACTGTACTCTCATTGATATTACTTTTAATTGGAAAACTGCCAAGCTCGCCATTAAAGTTATGGATAATTTAAATGAAAGATTTTTGTTTTTTAATGAAGTTAATCAACTGAATTTACCTCGAAAGTTCCCATGGGGTGAAAGTGCATCAATTAATAGTCTAGAAAATAATGAAGAAGGTAGATTCAACCTTGAAATGCAAAGTGGAGATAATATTACGATCTTAGCTAAATCTTTTTCGTTGAAGTAAGAATAAGATTACAATAGGATATATTTCTTGCAAAGATAGTGCTTGACGAACTTGAGTAATTCAACAAAATTAATACACATCATGAATGAAAATCATAAAATAGTTATTAAGCTAGAAAAAGAACTGCTTGATTATTCAACTCGTACAAACTTGAAAAAATTGGACTCACTGTTGAGTGATGATTTTTATGAAATTGGTACGTCTGGAAGAACATATACAAAAAAAGTTATACTTGATCAACTATCAAAAGAAACCCGATCTAAAATAAAAGCAGATAATTTTGAATCCATTGAGCTTTCTCTGGATGTTATTCAGTTACGATTCAAAACTGTTAGGAAAAATGAAGATGGCTCACTCTCTGCGTCTCTGAGAAGCTCTATTTGGAAATTTAATAATAACCAATGGCAAATGATTTTTCATCAAGGAACTCGAACCAACCCATAAATTAATGGATGTTTCTCATGGTTATCAAAAAAATATTGAGGTTGAAAATTTTAGATTCTACTCAACATGGCAAAGAAAGCTTTGAAATGACATGTTTGTACTTTTCTAGCCCTAGACTTACTGAAGTTATTTCGTTATAAAATAGGTCAGTTTTACGGAGAATTTCATGAGGCACCCAACAGCTCTGGCTATTGATAAATTTAATAGATTACTGAACTTCACTGAAGATCAGTATAGCCAAGATTGGGAGCATGAGTGCGCTGCGCCCCTTAGGGTTAAGGAATTCATAGATTGCTATCATGAAAATACAAATACCGATGATGAGAAATTTACTTTAATGGCTCTAATTCTGAGCTCTTTTGATGTCTATTTTGACGAGCATCCTGAAGACTCAAGAACTTGGGAGGCTTTGAAAAGTATTTTACTTTCAGACATGAGCTTACACAAAGATCATATTGAGTATTACAGCTGTGTCGATACTGAAGTTGAAGAAGAATGGTTTTCTATAACTTCTCTGGTAAGAACTCTAAAAAATGATTAGTAATTTTGGAGCTTCTTCAAATGAGTGATCAAAAGTACCGCAAACTAAGCTTGCAGTATAGTCAGAGCTATATGAGCAATGCTAAATGGCGAAAGTTTTTTTCTGTAATCGATAAAAATGATTTCTTTTATCATGCACAAATGAAAGTAATAGATGACGAAGAAGCTTTTGATTACCCCCTTGAAAAAGGGCTTGGACTTGACGAAACTCATCTCCCGGACAGCAAAACTACTCCTTTTGAATATAAATGGATTCAATGGATTAAGGTTCCTAAAGTTCACAAATATTACTTAGGAAATGGTGTTCCATTTACCAAAGAGCAAGACCTAAGTTTATTGAATGAAGCTCTAGCCAAGGTTGGACAATTTATGACTGACCTAACTGATAATAGTCTGACCATTTATGGATATAAAAAATAGTTAAATATTGGTTGCCTTCCTGGACGTCTATTTTGAGGAAATAAACATCATCAAGTTGCGATCATTTTCATATAGAGAATTGACATTTCTTCGCTTCGATTAACTTTTGAGTTGATTGCAAAAAAAAGGCCCATTTCTGGGCCAGTATGATTTTTTAAAATTACTCTACTAATTTTTTTGTGAATTCTGAATAGCTGATAAGCCCATCTTTTTGAGCCTCCCCTGCCATAGTCATCACATCATTTGATAGGCCATAAACTCCAGCGAAAATCGCAAGAATTATAAAGCCCTCGATTGCATCTTTAATTAAGCTTTCCATTATTTTTTCTCCTTTTAAAAATTATTTTTTTCAACTACTGCTTTCATTACATGAAAAATAAGTGGTCCACTTTTGGGCCGCAGATTTTTATTTACAAAGGCAAATTTACGGAAAACAGTTCTGGCATCTGCGATGCCAACTCATGCCAACTATGCCAACTGATTTCGTGAAATGCCGTTAAAAAACGTGAATGAAAATGAAATATGAAAGTAGGTAAAAAGCTCGTCTTTACAAGTAACTAGCTATTATCCTTAAGTTATTGAAAATGGTCCAATATGCCTCTGGCAGCTCAGGCACTTCGTAACCTCCTGTAATTACTGGGTTATTTTTGTGATTTTTGGCAAATGCCAACTTATGCCAACTCTTTATTTAAAAAATTAACTGAATATTACCCTGATCACCAAGCCTTAAGCGACTTTCAGAGGGATTTTATTTTCTAGTGTTGCAATAATTTTTATCAATAGCTCCATAGAAAGACTACTCTCTCCATGATTAGAGATCCTTGTAATTCTCGCACGTGAGGTTCCAATTTGCTTAGCTATTTCCTCATGAGTTAATTTTGATTTTTGAATGCTCTTGGCCGCCTGGATATAAAGCTTTGATTTAAGCTCCATCAACAAAGCGTCAGCATCGCTTAAATCTAAATCTTTAGCTAATTGCCTGGCTTGTTTACTTAACTTCATTAATTAGACTCCTTAATCGCTTTTTAGCCGTATCAATTTCTTTTTTCGGCGTTTTTTGAGTTTTCTTTGTGAAAGCATGAGGTATAAAAATATGCTTCTTATCAAACAAAACATAAAAGACCCGGTAAATCCCAGCTGAATCTTTAACCCTTAATTCAAAAGCAGAGGAATGAATAGTTTTCATGACCTTAGCTTGCGGGGGACCTAACTTTATACCCTGCTGAAGAGTCATTAACAATGCACCTATTTCTTTCCGTGCTTCAATCGAGAAACCACGAACTATCTTTTTAGCTGCCTTATCCCAAACAATCTCTTTCACAAATCTATTGTGCTATTTTTGGCACATATAGTCAAGAAGATTATGTCCTATACTAAAATTGGTATAAGCCGGCAATCTTAGTCTTTAAAAATATTGTTGATATTGATGGCTTGCCAGATTTAGAGGAGGTAAAGCCAACAACTAACCCTGACGGATTAAAAGACTATGGAACCATAGATCAACTTACTGAAAAAAAACTCGGCCAATACATGTTAATAGGTGACTTCGGAAAGGTTTCAATAAACTGTAAATCGATGGATTTTGTTGTTAAATGAAGCCCTTAAAACTTGATGAGGAAGAGGCGA
>CALLBC010000091.1 GCA_938001965.1 uncultured Bdellovibrionales bacterium
AAATCTAATGTTTATATCATGTTGTGCCCATGGAATTGATAAACAGCCTATTTGGTACAATAACTCTTAAAAAGATAGACCATCGTATTGGGTTTATTGCATTCAAGTTACTAAATAATGTATATTTATATACAACTAAGGACTTATTTTTGATAAAGTATGCTATGGAAAAGGGTCTTGATTAATAAGAAAAGAAGAAAAAAATGGTAAATTGAAGTATTTAAAAAAATAAGAAAAATTGCTAGAAAACCCATTAGATAATTTCTATTATTCTTGTGTGATGACAACAATTGCAAGGCTAAAAGGAACAATATGAAAAATCAAATAGCTATATACCTAGCATTGTTATGTACTCTTTCATGTAGTGATCAAGAGGTAAGTAGTGAGGAAAACTATTCAAATAAACTTCAAATAACCAATAATGTACCAAAAGGAGAAGGAAAAAAATCAAGATCATATAGTAAGAGAGTTACTATTGCAGGTGATCTTCGCCCCGACGGTACGATTCTCGGTCTTTATGGTCTACGCCTCATGCAAACACCTCTCATGCTGGATAATGAAAATATCAAGAATGACCCAAATGGCTCCTTTAAATTTATTATTCTCTCAAAAGGTGATAAGGTCATCCGATCATTTAAAAAAGATTACATATTCAACTCTACAGAACACCATTTTGCAATCAGTATTGATTCTGCTTATAATGAATTCTATTTAAAAGTATTTATAAAAAATAAACTTCGCTTCACATCGGGCCTTATAAAAGTTAAAAAATGTGAAATGTCTTCTACTAAGTGTATTCAAAGTATGAGGCGCAGAAAGGTTAAGTAGTAATATATTAAAATTAATCGAAAAATTAACAAATACCTGGCTAAGGAATTAAATGAAAAGCAATATTTTTATATGTATATTTATACTATTCAATCTTTCTTGTAGTGAAACGAGTATAATTACAAAAAAAATGGCCCCAGTTAATTCCAAAGAAATCAAAGTCACTAAAAAAATAGTCCCAGAAAATAATATAACGCAAAATAATTATAGTAAGTATTTTTCTATTTCTGGAAAACTATCAACTGATGGCACTATGCGAAAAGTCTATGGGCTTCGCTTCTTAGATACACCTCTAATTACAGATAATAAGAATTCAAGGAACGATCCTAACGGTTATTTTAAATTTGAAATCTTATCTAAAGATAAAAAAATTATTCATTCATTTAAAAAGTCATATAAATTTAACAAAGGAGTATGTATAGGGCATCACTGTACTAGTGGAATGAAGTTTAGTGAACAACCTTTCGCAGTAAACATAATCTCTGCTGATGATGAGTTTTATTTAAAGGTGTTTGTTAATGAAGAACAGCGATTTTCATCAGGTCTAATAAAAATTAAAAAATGCCAAACTAGCTTTATGAAGTGTATTCAAAGTATGGGTCGCAGAAAGGTTAAGTAGTAATATATTAAAATTAATCGAAAAAATAATAAATACTTGGCTGAGGAATTAAATAAAAAGCAATATTTTTATATGTATAATTATGCTATTCAATCTTTCTTGATAAAATAGGTGAGAGAAAAAAATGAAAAAATAGTAGAAAATAATATATTATAGTTGTTTTAACTGAAGAGATAATTAATGAGAAGTCTATTACTTATATTATTGTTAGTTCCTATGTTTATTTCATGTCGTGACAATGGAATTAATAATCAGTCTATTAAGCACTATAAAAGCAATCAACTGAAGTCTAAGTCTGATCGCCACGAAGAGGACACTGCACAACTCCAAGAAAATATTTTGTATAGCGATTTTATTACTATTACTGGCAATGTTGATATCTACGACAATATGAAAAATCTTGTCGGCATACGTTATAAAAAGAGTTATAACTTGCCGGAAACGGAAAAATTTGAACAAAATAAAGACGGGCTGTATAAGTTTGTTATTTTGTCTAAAGATAAAAAAGTCTTATATACATTCAACCAAGACTATTCTCCAATGGATATAAACTGTGCTAATGATATAAGATGCATTAAGTTCCGCTCACTATATGCTCGATTTAAATTATTAGATGATGGATTTTATTTAAAGTTATTTTATGCTGATAAGCTTCGTTATGAATCTAAACTTATAAAAATTATCAAATGTAAAGCCGATACTTCTATGAAGTGTAGTCAGAACATTCGCTATGGTAGAGGCTCTTAAAATTGACTTAATTGAAAATGCTGTATCTGGCCAGAGGTATATTAGAGTTGCTAGAGCCTATAGTTGTTATGTACTATCATTGTTCATAACTCATAATAGGAGTGCAAAATGTCTGTAGAGACAGAAATGCCTGAATTAAAGGCTACAATTGTGGAAATGAAATCTAAGAACTCCGACCTTCGGGGGTATCTTTGATGTAGAAAATAAGCTCAAAAGAATTGATGAGCTTAAAAATGCATCGCAAAACCCTAGTGTTTGGGAAAACCCTGAGGAAATGCAAAAAATTAATCAAGAAATGGCCATACACCAAAAGGTGGTGGAAAAATGGCAATCTTTACATCAAAAAATTGAAGACTCCCTTGTTTTAGCTGATATGTTACTGGAAGAGCCTGATGAAGGTGAGTTTGCTAATTTTAAAACAGACCTTGAAACAATGACCACAGAGCTTGAGCAGTTAGAGGTTCAAAGTTTTTTAAGTGGTGAGTTGGACCCCAACTCTTGTTATTTATCAATCAACTCTGGAGCAGGCGGGACAGAGGCCTGCGACTGGGCCAATATGCTATATAGAATGTATGTGCGCTATGCTGAAAAGCAAGGCTTTAAAATGGATATTCTATCCATGACAGAAGGCGATGGAGCAGGGATTAAGTCCGTAACCATATCCATTCAAGGGCCCTATGCCTATGGTTTTTTAAAGGCAGAAAATGGTGTTCATAGGTTAGTTAGGATTAGCCCCTTTGATTCCAATGCAAAAAGACATACAAGTTTTGCCTCTGTATTTTGTTGGGCAGAAGTGAATGATGATATTGATGTGGAAATTAAAGACGAAGATATTAAGGTGGACACCTATAGGGCCAGTGGAGCCGGTGGGCAGCATATTAACACCACCGACTCAGCCGTTAGGATTACTCATAAACCCACTGGTATAATTGTTCAGTGTCAAAATCAAAGAAGTCAGCATGCTAATAAAGATACGGCTTTAAAAATGTTAAAAGCGGCAATTTATGAAAAAGAGATTGAGCGCAGAAATCAAGAAAAAGAACAAATAGAGTCAGGTAAAATGGCCAATGAGTGGGGGAGTCAAATTAGGTCTTATGTTCTACACCCATATCAAATGGTTAAAGATCACAGAACAAATTTTGAGTCTAGTAAAACAAGCAATGTCTTAGATGGCGATATCCAAAGCTTTGTAGAGTGTTACTTAAAAAGTAAAGTAACGGCTCAAGGAGGCCAGTAAGCTATGTTTTATTTTTGGGTTGCATTACGAACAATGTACACAGGAAAAAGTTTTAGCTTAACAGCCATATTGTCAATTATTGGATTGGCTTTAGGTGTGGCTTGTATGGTTGTGTCTATGGTGGTTTTAACTAGCTACCTTGGAACTTTGAAAAAAACTGTAATTGATATTTATGGTGATATAAATTTAGTTAGGAATATATCGGCACAAAATGAAAAATCATTTTTAGAAAGTATGTCTCCGAATTTAAAAAAAGAAGTGGTCGCCCATACGCCATTTTTAAATTCATCAGCAATAGTTGTACAAAAAGGAAAAATGTCTGCTGTGTTTGTTCAGGGGTTTGAGCCTGAAACCGTAAATAAAGTACTAAACTTAAAAGGCAGGTTAGTAAAAGGTGAAAACCCTTTTTCAGCAGAGTCTATTGATCAAGAGCATTCTTCAATTTGGATTGGGCGGCGTTTAGCTGAACAGTTTGGTTACAAAATAAATGACACTCTTAATTTAGTCGTACCTATTGATAATTCAATCGACAACTTTAAACCAAAGCTTAAAAAGTTTATTGTTAAGGGCATTATGTCTTTTGGTAGATATGATTATGACTTACGCTATTTGGTCACAGATGTGGAGTCTCTGAAGTCTTTTGCAGAGTTATCCGATAAAAATTTTGGTTACCGACTTAAAATTAAAGACTCAGAAATGGCCTCTGATTATGCTTTAAAGCTAAACCAAGATACCATTTCTAGTGACTATTGGGCCTCAAGTTGGCGCTCTATTAATGCTAACCTGTTTGCCGCCGCTGATTACGAAAAAATAATTATATTTTTTGTTTTGTTAATCATAATTATTGTGGCCTGTTTTAATGTTTCAAGTACTTTATTTGTAAATGTACTAGGGCAGTTTAGGGATATAGCCGTTTTAAAATCTATGGGAGTGACAGCAAAAAATGTTAAAAAAATATTTATATACCAAGGTTTAATTATTGGGTTTATGGGTTATATTTTAGGTATAATAATTGGAGCTGCCTGCTGTTATTTATTTGTTTATGCGCAAAAAAACTGGGATGTATTAAACTCTGAAGTGTATAAGCTTGAAGACTTAGTGATAACTTTTAATTTTGTGGATATACTAGCGATTGGCTTTGCATCCATGTTTATTTGTTTCTTAGCAACACTTATCCCAGCTATTAAGGGCGGTAAGTTAACACCTATGAAAGGATTTCGATATGAGTAATGAGTTTTTAATTTCTGCTAAAAATATTAGTAAAAGTTTTTTTCAAGGTGAAAAGGAATTACAAGTTTTAAAAGGAATAGACTTAAATATTCAGCAAGGTGAGGCCCTTTGTATTTTAGGTGGTTCTGGTGCTGGTAAGAGTACCCTATTGCATATTTTAGGCACTTTAGATACCCCTTCAGGTGGAAATGTTTATTTTAAAGGTGAAAATTTATTTACAAAAAATGATGAAGATTTAGCAAAATTTAGAAATAAACATTTAGGTTTTATATTTCAATTTCATCATCTGTTAAGTGAGTTTAATGCTTTAGAGAATATTATGATGCCTGCAAGAATTGATGGTGAATCTAAGCAAGATTGTAAAAAAAGAGCTGAAGAACTACTGGATCATATGGGCTTGCTTGATAGAGCCACACATTATCCAACAGAGTTAAGTGGTGGTGAAAAGCAAAGAATTGCAATTGCACGTGCACTTATGCAAAGCCCAGATATAATTTTAGCAGATGAGCCCACAGGAAACTTAGACAGTGCTAATGGTAAAGTTATACGTGATTTATTTTTAGATCTTCAGAAACGCTTAAATTTGACAATAATAGTGGTTACGCATGATCAAAAGTTTGCAAGCTCCTTCCCTAAAACCCTTCACATGAAAGATGGTGTTTGGGACTAATTAATATAGAGATTCAGTCTTATTTAGGAAGGGCTCATATTTTTATTTATATTAGAGCTCTAACTAGCTTATTCAGACTATTATGTAATTGAAAGGTAAAATATCAGTTTGCAGGTACTTAAGTATAGAGAGGGATACTATTGTTCTAAAAGTCATAGTACATTGTATAAATGGCTAAGCAGTTAATATTAATATTTATTTTATTATTAAGTTCATCTTGCGTTCAACCCAATAATAGAGGTGTTGCCTCTGATGATATACAAGGTATGTTGGAATTATTGAGAGAAGCCAAAATAGTTGCTGGAGAAGATAAAGATTTTGGTCAAAGGGCCATGTTTTTACATGAGTTATTTTTAGACTCAAAGAAAAATATTCCATTTTTTTTAACTGTGAGCCACTTAACTTTAGCTCTAGAAAAGACTCTAGAGATAACTTCAGTTAAAGGTACTTCAGCCTATATAAATTTCAAAAATGATGCAGAGTTTTTTGAAAAATTAATTAAAAAAATGAACCAAGACCTGTTTGTAAGGCTATACTTTGCTTATCATTTAACTAAAAAATTTGACATTCAAAAAATAAATAAAGTTTTAATTAATGCTAATACAAAAAATAATTACCTAGGCCTATTTTTAGCTATAGATTCAGTTCGCTCAATATTACCAGGTTTTAGCGCAATTCACTCTGCCAATCGTGCAGGGCAAATAGTTTCCAATACTGTAAAAAGTCGGCACACAGAGTTTTTGACAAATTGGGAGCATAAAGTCGTATTTCAGCCTTTAATTAATTTAATTATTTCTAAGGTGAAGCCTGAATTTTCTTTGTATTTAAAAAATATTCCTATGAACCCTTTGAAGCTAGGGATCTTGGAAAACTTTTTTGATATTAGTTTAGCTATTGGCTTACAATGCTTTCCTAAGTTTGGCAGTCGAATACAAATTCAAGATTTTACTGATTATAGGCAAAGAGTCACTCAATCTCTGAAGTTATCTAAGATTTTAATTGGTTTAGCTTATGATCCCAGCTTGAGTTGTTACAATGACCCCAGATATAAATCACATTTTCAATCATCATTTTTCACTGATACTTTGGACTACATAAAGCTCCAGAGAGTAAACTTGCTTTATAAGAGTAATCCAGTCGAAGTAAGTCGTCAGAGTTTAAGGTTTGTAGACCTTTATACTAAATCAGACCCGGTAAGATTATTTAACATTTTAAATAAGAATAACTATTGTAGTTATGGTATTGAACAATTTTGGCAACCAATGGCTCAGAGATTTATACAGTTTCCTTTGCAGAGCTTACGTACGATAGATAAAATTAGTTTTTTTAGTAAATTTGATACATTGGAGTCTGCACTTTTAAGAAATGCAAAGATTAATCAAGCCTATATATCATTATTTACTGTTAATACTCAACGGCAAGCAAAGTATGAAATGGCTATTCCTTTTACTTGGTTAGCCTCAGCTGGTATAGGTAGTTTTTCAGTGGGTAAGCAGTTAACTTATATATATAGCTCCAAGATAAAAGAAAATAAGCCTCAGTTTCCGGGTATAAATAGAAGATTTGAAAAATTGAATCATAAGTATTCAGATGAAGACATACGAAGTTTCATGAACCCTATGCATGATATATTTACGAAGAAGTTTGCTTATATATCAACCTTGAGTGTTGGTAACAGAGATGTTTTTGATAGTATTTTTTGGCAATACTTAACGGTTAATTATTGTGGAGTTGATAAATTAATCTCCTATTTAAAGGCAAAAAACTATCCATATATACTAAGAAAAGCTTGGGATACCTACCGACGTAAAGAGTATTTAAAAGCTAGCTTAATGTTATTACGTTATGAGCAAGAAAAGGTGCTACATCCTGTATTGTATGAATCATTGGCTGCACAAGCTGTTGGTAAGCTTGAGCTAATTAATGAATATGCAGTGGCTGGGATAAATAAAAAATTTGGTCACATAACCACATTTGATGAGTTTGCTAAAAGTCATCATATCTCACCCAATATAGCTAATCTAGAATCTAGAATGGCTTGGTTAGATCATGTCATTTTGAAACATGCACAACTGTTCACTTACCATCAAAATTCTGGAACTATAAAAGATGTCTTTGAGGACTTACTTAAACATATAAATTATATTCATGCGCTAAGTATTCAAAACTAAAAATTGTTAGTTTTTAGATAAACATTAAAATGTTGTAGACTTTTAGCTATACTTTACTCATGAATATCTTCAATAATTACATTAATAATTTTTTGCCAAGTATTTTTAATTTTTTAACAATCGATTGATCTCATAATATAGACTATGGTTTAGAAGTTCTGTCTTATTTGGGCAATGCCTCATTTATTTTATTTTTTTGAAGTAAAATTGAGTATATCTAATTAGCCTGGAGTCTCAATTTTGAAGCTTATATATTCTATATTTTTAATACTATTTACCATTAGTTGCACACAATCTAAAGTAACCACTGATAGGTCCTTAGACTCTGTGAAAAAACACTGTGCACGCACGGATCTGAAAATTAGTGAAATGCAAAAGGGGATATTAGACGGAAGTTGTTCGAATTTAAATTTATTTTGTGACATAAGCAGTGTTGAATCACTGGCCATGTCATTTGGAAAAAGCACAACTGAGTTGCGAAATAATTTATTAAGTGGGGACTTTAAACCCTTTACCCCCTTGCCATGGATCAACGGGATAGTGCCAGAAGAGAAGTCGAGATTACGCAGCTATAATATGTTTTTGTCTGAAGGTTATAGCTCAAAGCAAGAAGTGTTTAATGCTGTCATATCTGTTTCAGATGCCAATTTAGATAAAATCAAAAATAAGATTTTGAGTGAAAAGAAAAAATCAGCTTTCAAAGAAATGGGCTTAGTTAATACTCCTCCAGGTAGAACCTTTATTTGTTCATTTTTAGGAATTAGGCACTCTTTAGATTGTCAAAAGGGTATAAAGCGAATCACTGAGATAATGAGTCAGGCTGGCGAGGATTTAACTTTTCATGATGGTCATATTGAAGTGTTAACAGATCGCAGTTATTTTTCAGGCCTACAAATAGCTGCTAAAACAATAAGTGATAAGGTGGAGCTTGGTGGAGTTCCTAGAGGGCATGTTTTTAATGATATCTTTCTATCATTTCAAAAAGCAGGTTTATCCAATGAGCAGTCCCTTCATAATACATTCACAACTATAATGGCCGTTTCAGTTTCTGGTGCAGACTATGGTGTATTAGAGTTGGGGGGAGAGTTAATCCCTTTAGGGTTAAATCCAGTGGTTACATCAAGCCTACAAATCATTGCACAGTCACTACCAATTCTAGCTTTTCGCTCTAGGCCTACAGGTAAATCCTATGATTTGCCTTCAGGAATTTCTTTAAGTTGTGACAATGGAAAGCATTATCACTTTTGGGCTTCTGCATATTTAACATGGAGGCTAATAAAAGAAGGAATTTCACCGAGAGGGGCAGCAAACGCAGCCTTCACAGTATTTAAAGGCTATACTTTTTTATCGCGCAGTACAGGGAGATTTCCTGAACAGGCACTTTATGAAGTGGATACCTTTAATGGAATGCATAACATTTATAGATTAGACTTGGTGTATAGTGCGGCAGCTACAAAGTTTGCAGTTGATTTTTCAAAGGGCATAAAGTCAGAGTTAAACATAGATGATGCCTATAAATTCTTTTTAGCAAAAAGTAAGCAGACGCCAGCGATTTCACAGGAAGAAGCCAATAAGTTGTTTAAGTCCGCTTTAGGTTTAAGATCAGCTTATTCAAAGTGGTCCAAGCGCTTTCCAGCCGATGAAGTTTATTGGTATTTTCATAAGTAAATATTGGGTGTTAAAGCTAAATAA
>CALLBC010000092.1 GCA_938001965.1 uncultured Bdellovibrionales bacterium
ATTTCACCATTACCGTTAAGATCAGCGGCAATTCCTGCAACATGACCACTTTCTGACAAGTCGGTAAGAATGTCACCATCGGAATCAAGGTCAAAAATATTTAGTATTACATCTGTATCTGAGTCTAGAGGTGTAGTGCCAGAGTTTACAGACAAGTCACCACCTTCAAAAATATCCATGAGTCCATCATTATCAGAATCAACACTTTCATTGAGGTCAACCATGCCATTGTTATTAATGTCAGCAGCAATCCCTGCAGCAAACTCACTTTCAAGAAGATCAGTTATTCCATCATTATCAGTATCAATGTCACAATGTCCACCACTGTCATAGAGCTTAGTGATTCCAATTCCATCAATGCCAACGTAGGACTCGTTGGCCCCATGGCTCACGTTATAGATTGTAATATGTGTAATGGCTTCCGTTAAAGTAGCTTCAATGGACCTTGCAACCCAACCATCTGCATTACTCGCGCCAGTGGATACACTACCTAATAAAAGGCTTTCATCACCATTTGATGTGCCTCCATAAAAAAAGATATCACTTGGGTTATTCCAAGCTCTTAAGCCTGGGTCTAGAACTAAAACATGCATATCAATTTTAATTTTTTCTCCAATAGAAAAAGGTGCGGCAAGTGCAATGGACCAAGTTTCTAATCTTTGACCAATGCTTACTCCAATGCCAAGTGTGTGAAAGGCTATGTAATTGTTCCCTGAGTAAGGAGTGCTATTAACTCCGTGCATAGGTGTCGGGTCGCCCCTGTGGTAATCAGCAGTTCCAGTAATTCTTGTGAACGGGTAGCTATTGGGAAGAACACCTTGACCAGCTAAAGTTTCAACATAAGAGTCTAGGTCACCATAATTATAACGGCTATCTAAGATGCCGTCGTTATCATCGTCGAGATCGACTGAGTTTATAACTCCATCAGCATCAAAATCTATCTCTAATTGAGCAATGTCATTTACAGTTGGCATATCAGCTGTGATTTCTAAAGGGTCATCTGAGCATGGGATTTTAGTAACATTAATCGAGCAAGAAAATGAACTGCCATTGCATTTACAAGAGCCTAAGTTTGTAAATTGAGTGTTTTGTATATTTAAGTTTATAACATCATTTCCAGCACATGTTCCTGTTATGGTGGTATTACCTAAGTTGATTTGAGAGGTTGTAATTTTTATTGATGGCAAAATGAAAGATGAATTTGCTGTTATGTGGTGGTTTTGTCCGCAAGACAAAGCCCATGAAATTGTAATAAGCATAAAGGCGAGTTTGGTTTTACTTTTCATGTATATTAATCGGTAAACAAATTAATAGAGTTTACTAATAATTGATAAACTAAAATCTAGTTTTGCTTATGTAATGGAAAAAATACGCCCTAAGCGAGTAAAATCGAATTGGCGTCCTCTAGTCGAGGAGTTTATAACTGCTCATATAGCAGAGGTAGCCTAATAGGTTTACTTTTTAGTTGTTGGCATTTGTTTGCTGCTGTCAACAGGTTTAGTTGGTGGCTTTAAAAGCGGTAATAAAAAACCTACTAAGCCCATCTTAGAAAAGCTGGAGTGTGTATGTTCTCTAATGAAGGGGTAAGTGTTAAATAGTCCATTATATCTTGTAAAAGCTTCACAAGCTTCTTTAGAGATATTTATATCTTTAAGCCTATAGTTTGCAGCAAATGTACATTGAAATTCAAAAACTTTTTGATTCTCTAATACTTTATACAAGCTAGTACCTTTTTTTGCTGTACCTAGAATATTAATTTTTATGAAGCATACTAGTTCAAATGGTTCCTCCTTGAATAGTTGATGGTGGAAACTGTAATCAATTTTTAATTGAGTATTTTGAGGACTCACGCTCTCTGGTATAGCGTGCATATCAAAGTAGGTCTGTTTAGTCGAAATGCTTCTTAAATTAGACTTCTCAACGACACTTAGGATGTCTTGTGATATTTTTTCTTGTTTATTCATTATCATGCAACCCTGTATAGCTTAGGTGGTGAACTATCTTTTTTATTCAAATGTTCATCAGAAAATTCAACTTCATTGGTAAGAGGGTGGAGAGTCTGACTATTAATAAGGTTTGTTAAATCAGCTAGAATTTCAATTTCGTTAATTTTAGGAAAAATATTCTCCCATGTCTTGGATGCAGAAAAGTTAATCTCAACACCAGTGTATTGGTTAATCATAGCTGGGTTATCAGTGAATACTCTCAGTAAATTAAATAGGGTAAAGCTCATTTCAACTTTCTTTTTTTTTGCGTTAGAAATATATGTTGGAGTTACACCAAGAGCTGCTGCTAATTTTTTTTGATTTACTCCAATTAATGAAAGTGATTTTATACATTTCTCTTGTTCATTATGAATAGATTCAATAATAGCGTTATCTATTCTGGATATGTCTTTAAATGTAAAGGCTTCAGCTCCACAACTGCTACAGGCGTCGACATTTAAATCAACAGTTAGTTTGACTTGATAGTGGTCTTTCCAAGGATAGCTACAATGTTTAAGATTTTTCTTCTCAAAGTTATTATTACCACAGTGAATGCAACTCATAAATAGTCCTCCTGAGATTTGTAGATTGTTCCGTTGGTAGTTTGGCCATCACGATCAGTTGGATGGAATGAAAATAAGAGGAGTTCTTTGTTAGAATTTTTTTGTATTGAAAATTTAATATACCAGTTAATATTATCTTTAGATAATAGGTACACATCAGCTGGTATCATATTGTGCAATATCATTTCTGTAGACTCCTTAAAATTATTTTCTTCGAGCTCATTTAAAATGGTATATAGTATATATTCCATGGCTTTTTGAAGGGAAATGTTCTTTCCTAAGATTCTAAATGCCTTAACAACGGAGTTGATAGATTTGTTAGGAAAGATTGGGCATACAAAATTACCTTCACCATAGGAATCAAGTTGTGCTTCTACTAACTTCTTAACTTTTCCTAATGAGTAATTAGCCTCCATGACCAGCCTTTAAACTCAAACTATACTTTTTTTTCGGAGTAATCAATAGAAAACTTAAACTGAGTTTAACTTTTGAATATTTTTCATTAATATTAAGCACTTATATCTCTCTTTTCTGAGCCAATGTATTGATATCTATGTAGACCTCTAAACTATTAGTTTGCAATATAATAAGTTAATACTTTGTATTAAGTATTTGGGGCAATGAGGAAACTGAAAACAATCAATAGCATTGTATAAATAATTAATATTTATACTATCATTTAAATGTCAGCCTTGTCTTTATATGGGCTATGTTCTGGTACAAAGACTAAGGTCCTTTTTTATACCCAAGCTCTTTAACATGAACCCATCCAGCCCACTTGTCATTTTTGGTTTTTACGAAAATATGAGGGTAGCTATAAAATCGCTTAACGGCATTATCAAAAAAGACCTTATCGCCTTGTTTCAGCTCACCAATGATAGCCTCTTTATCTAAGGCAAGTAGGTTTGTTCTTTCTGATTTAACCTCTTATATAAGCCCAGTTTTTAATATTTTATGTATATTAGGGTCATTCATAATATCAAAGGACGGCATGGCCCATTTAGCTTCTTTTGGCTTGCTTTCAGTTTCAGTGTTCAAAAGACCCCAAGTCATTGCTAGGCCAAAAAGAACACCGATAGATAAAATGTATATTTTTGTTACTTTCCATATTGTTTTCATCTTCCCTCCGAAGAAATAGTTCTGCTTTTACACCAGTTGACCTTTGTTTTTGTTCCACCGCTATATGGGACAGCGAGGTCATTCTTAATTAGGATTTGAGCGAGGTCTTTGTTATCAAACTGAATGTCGGCGACTAACTAAAGTATTTGCCTCTTCTTATGTTTTTTAACTTTATTGAGTTAGCTCGCTTGAGGAGTGACTTAGTTAGCTTTTTGGCCCTTCGAGCTGCTTGTTTTTCACATTGATCTTTGGTTTTAAGTTCAGGGGTATCAACTCCATTTAGGCGTATAGATACCTTCTTGCCAATAATGGGGTGAGTATTTGGAATATTAAAGGAGATTGTATCCCCATCATAGTTATTAATGTATTTGGCGCAATTCAGCTCAGTTGCTGAATGTTTACACTCTTTATTGCCAGCAAAGGCTATTGGAGCAGACTGAAGTAAGAAAATGCTAATGATTATCCATTTCATATTAGACTTATCGGCAGAATTAACACGAACTTTATATGACGTGTTAAAAAAAGGACGTGTCATAGATCATAAGGTATGGAACCAGATAAAAAGTATAACGCCCTAATATCTAAGATCGCAAAAAATATAAAAAAACAGCGACTAATTAAAGGCTTAACTCAAGAAGAAATGGTTGATTATGGCTTTAATTACAGACATTACCAAAAAATAGAGAGCGGTAACTATAGCTTTAACTTATATACTCTTTTCAGGCTTTCCCAAGCTTTTAAGGTAAATATCGATTTGTTTTTTAAATAGGACGTCCATTCGCACGGTCTTGATCTAGCTTTGTTATTATATAGAATGAAGTAATGGCAAAAAAAAGAGGTCGTCCAAGCACATATAAGCCTTCTAAACACCCTAATCAGGTTTATGAGCTAATGAGGCAAGGGTTTAGTATTGAGGCTTGTGCGGGGCAAATGGGCGTGTCTAAGCAAACAATATACAACTGGAGAGATCAGTACCCTGAATTATTGGACGCCATAAAAAGGGGAGAGTCAGCTTCTCAGTACTTTTGGGAAGACTTAGGTATCAGTGCCATCACTAGTGGAGCAAAATTTAATGCAACTGTTTGGATATTTAATATGAAGAATAGGTTTGGTTGGAGAGATCGCAAGGATGTTGAGGTCATTAATACTGAGAGTGGTGAAGTCTGTGCTAAAAGGCAATTTTTAGAAAAAATAATACACATGAATAATGAAGAACTAGATAAGTTCATCAAGAAACGACAAGCAAAAAAGTTATGAAAACTGGCACGAAAATAGCTTTATATTATATATATGAAACTATCTATCTACCTAAAATCATGTTATTTCTTCGTTAAGGTTGTATTACTATTTTACATAGTTGTAGCAAATTTTGTCAGTGCTGAAACTCTTACTAAGCCATTCCTATATAAATTATCCAAAGGACAAGATACAGTTTATATTCTTGGCACGTTACATTTTGGTTATAGTACAAGTGATTTACCTAAATGGGTTTTGGATTTGCATGATAATTTACGGTTTCATGCCTATGAAATGGTACCTAAACGACCGCATTCAACAATAGATTTTGGTAATACTAACCACTTTCGAGTGGCTCAAAATATGCATTTAAACCCTGAGCTAGCTAAGAATGAATTAACAAAAATGGGTGCAGACAAATCAAATCTAAGCAAAGAGGTGTATGACTGGGTTCTATCACTGGGGATACCTTCTTGGTATGCTAATTTGATAGATGAAGATAGTATAATGTTATTGTTTGCACAAGATTACTTCCTTAATGAGACTTATAAAAGCCTAGACCATGAATTTATACTAAGAAGTATAACTACAGGTAAAAGACCTATTGAGCTGGAAGATATTGAGTTGAGAAATAAAGCTAAAACATTGGCCACACCTGCGCCTAAAGTTTCAGAATTTATGGAGATGGGGCTAACCAAACTCGATCTTCAGAACCCTTTTCAAAATGTATTTGAAGACTATAAATCAGGTGATTTAAGTTTACATGTAGATCACCCTGAAGACCCGTCAGTCATTTACCGAAATATGAAATGGCTACCCAAAATTTCAAAGTTGGCAAAGACAGCAGATGCTTTTATTACAGTTGGAGTTGGTCATCTTGGTGGTGAAAACGGCATTTTAAAGCTAATGGAAAAAAACGGTTTTACTGTTGAGAGAGTATCAAGTTCGCCACAAATTTTGCAAGAAAAGCCAAGAAGTAAACGGTACAGGTAAATCTATATTTGGAATAAGTTAATTTTTTTTGAAAGGTTGTAAAATATGGATACTCATAAACTTATTAAAGCTGATTACGATTTATGGCTTCTTTATGATGAGTGGACGCCAGAACAGGCTGCATCACTTTTGCTAGGCTATGATCCTAAGAGTATATCTACAATATCCAATGCCATTGATGCTAAAAACGCTCCTATTGTTAGGTTTTGTTGGTTTGATGAGTATATTTCTGAGGAGTACTTGTATGAAACACCAGAAGCTCCACATGATGCTATTGAAGAGGACTTTGATGATTTTACCGTTTCTTTAGTTAACAAGTATAATGACCTTAAGGACGTTTTGCTATCTATAGATGGTATTAAAGATAAGAACTCGCTCATATTTTATATATCTTGGGCCATCAACAAGAGTTTTCCTATTGATAAGCGTCTAGAAGCTATTTATAGAAATGGTAAAAAGCGTATTTGGAAGTTGGAAAGTGAAAAGTATGAGCCAACTAATTCTCGTGAAGCTATGGTTTTAGAGATACTTTGGTTGCGATATAAACAAAGCCTAGGTCCAATTAAATTGGATGAGCTGTTAAGTGAAATGAATATTGAAGGTAATTATAGTCAGTTTAGAGATTTATTTAAAAGCAAAAAGATTCCAGTAGTCATTAAAAAGGCATCTCAGGGCTATTATGAAATCAAACCAAATGTAGAGGTTGTTGACATCTAAGTACATGATATTTGGTGGTAATTACTTTTGTCCTGAAAAGTTCCTAAAAATAGTCTGCTTTTAGCCCAGAAAACTATATGAGCTTCATGTATCTACTAGCCTGTTTAAAAGATTGGCTGAGTTTTTCCTTTATATAGTTTTATAGGTTAGTAACTCCAGCCATTCATTGGAGGGAAAATGCTAGATAAGCTTGATATTCGATTTGAAAATGCAATCAACATTGATGATATTAAGGCTCAAATTATGAATAATAATTTGAAGGCTGTAATAAGGCACTTCAGGCGGCCGAAAAAAGGAATGGGGTTATTTGTATTTGGTTCCTCCGTCATATTTCATATAAGTGCTTTTCACAATTGTTGTTACTTTGTTTCAACCAACCCCTCGAAGTTTTATAGTTTTGATGACTACATTAGTTCATTATTAAAGCTATTATCATTAGAAACTCTGGAGAGTGCTAAAGTCACAAGGTTGGATGTTTGTATAGACTTAAACGAGCCTTATGATGAGATATTCCAACGCTTTGATGTTGCATTTAAGAGATCAACTTCTCGGTGGCTTTGTGACAGTAGTAAGTTGAGGTCCGCATATTTTGGAAAGAAACCAAGCGAAGTTATTATATATGAAAAAAAGTATAAAAATGAGGTTGGTGTTTATACTAGAATTGAGAAGCGAGTTTATGGGCGTAACCTTCCAACTCGTTCATTGTTCGGTTTGAAAAATAGCTTGTCTCAGGCCGAAATTGATAAATTTTTTAAGCATGTAATTATTATTCCTACTTGTATTACAGAGAACCTATCAAGGTTTTCTAAAGCTGATGCTATTAAAGGTGCTGAGCTTAAAGGGATGCTCAAGGTAGCAGGGTATGGCCAGACAAAGCGTATGTTAAACAGTCACTGCCATTTTAAAAGAAATACCAACAAGTTTTTTGTTACCGCAAAAAATCAGTTTGATCTAGCTGGTATTGCTAATCAACAACTCAGTAACTTCTTTAAAGAAGAAAGTGCGAAGGAACCTTGTGATGAGTGCTGATGACATGAAAGTTCTAATCGAGATTTTTACTATTCTTAAAAAGTGGAGAGATGAAGAAGACGCCAAAAAAAACTATAGAACTACTAAAACAATAGCCTTTGAGCCTAAAATTATATAAGGATATGTCATGAGTGAATGGATGGGTAATGATAATAGAGCAATAGCATTTGTAAGAGTCAGCTCGCATGACAAAAAGATGATTTGTCTTTTAAAGAAACACAGATTAAACAAATCAAAGAGTATTGTGGTTTTTTTGGTTTAACGATAGTAAAAACATTTAGTATAGTTGAGTCAGCAAAAGATTCAGCTAAACGAACTAAACTTAACGAAGCCAACACATGGGCTGATAAAAGAAATATTAGGCATAGGGTCTATTATATGTCAGATAGAGAATCTAGAAACCTCACTGACTTAGAAATTACAGAAGGGCGTATAAAAAGAGATGAAATTGTTTTGCATTATGCTGTTGATAGAAAGCAGTTTTGGTGTGGTACTGCAGATTCTGATTTTTTAATGCGAGAAATGCAAGGAATAAATAATAAACAATTCTCTAGAAACCTTAGTACTAAGGCAAGGCTTGCAGCAAAGAGTAAATGTGAGGCTGGTTGGTTTCCAGGAAATAAGCCCACCTTAGGTTATGTACAACAGCCTTTTGTAGATGAAAATGGTAAAGAGTTAAAGCGTGGTAAGTTTATCGCTATTGATTCGAATGAAAGAAATGTTGAGCAAGTTAAACTTGAATTCTATTTGAGGGGAGAGAAAAATTATACACTAGATCAAATTGCAGATGTCTTGCTGGAGAAAGGATTTATAACATACCGTCAACGAAGAACGTATATTAGTTCAATAGACAGAAGGTTGAGGAACCCTTTTTATAGTGGATATTTTAGATGGCCTAAAGATGGGCCAAATTACAGAGGGAAGCATAAGTTAATTATTGACCCTGAATTATTTGATAAAGTTCAAAAGACGTATTCAGGTAACAAATTAAGTAGAATTAAGAATGGTATTTTTAGCGGTGGCTTTTTAAGGTGTGCAGATTCGAGCTGTGGATGCAGTATAGTGTATGATCCGACAACTAAAGTATTAAAAAGTGGAGTAAAGAAAACTTATAAACTCTACAGATGTAGTAACGGTAGAGACGTTCATGCTAACTTAAAGGGCCGCTATGTAAATGAGCATCAAATTTTTAATGATTTATCAACAGCTTTTGATGCAATTCAAATTGATGAATTGTTTGCTAAAAAAATATCAAGAGCACTGAATGAAGTTAAAAATAAAATGATATCTAAACAACAAGGTGAGATTGAGAGCTATCGCAACGGGCTAAAAGATATTGAGGTGAAAGAAGATAACTTAATCGAGTTACTTCAGAATGGAACAATTGATGAGAAAACCTATAGTAGACAGTTAAATAAACTTAGAGCTAAGCGTGATGAGTTCACTTTATTATTAGAGTCGGTGAATAAAAACATTACTAATGCTGGAATGGAAACAGTTAAATCAACTATCGAACTGGCTAAGAATGCAAAATCACTATGGTTAAAGAGATCACCACAAGAAAAGCTAGAGTTCTTAAAAATGGTACTATCGAACCCTGTTTTAGATGTCTCAACTGTTCGTTATGATTTAAAAAAACCATTTGCGACACTTGCCAAAATGAAGGGTGTTTGCGATTGGCGTTCCCTACGGGAGTCGAACCCGTGTCTACGCCACATAAGCTACTGTAAATATTGAGTATAAATTGTTTTGTGCTTTAGCTACAACCCTTTTGCAACCCTGCTTCATAACTTAACATTAGTTTTAAGCCTTTTGTATAGGGTTAGTTATTTTAAGTACTTTGCTTTAAAAACTATAATATAATTATGTTTATGAGGTTGATATTTTTTAGTTTTTTAATTTTTTTACTAATTTCTTGTAGTAGCTTTTCAAATAATAGAGATACAGCATCGGTAGAACCTTATTATCTAAAGCCTCCGAAAAGTAAAGAGCAGTTCTGTAATATTGTGACTGATAAGGAGTATTTTAGAAACATGCTTTATTATAGTGAAAATAGGCTAGCATTTTATAATTGGGGAGGTGTTTTTAACTCAGGTACATGTTGGTGGCACTCAATGTTTACAAGAAATGCAACTTATTTATCAATATACAAACCTGACTTGCCAAAGCCCAATATTCGACAAGTAAAACAGATAATTTTAGATATTGTAAGTATTAAAGGTATTGTAGTTATTCCAGGTTTTAAAAATTTACAGGAGTTTTCAATTGCTAATGGAGAGTTAATTCAAGATGCACTAAATAAATGGCAAATTGGAGATGGCTTAATTGGGTTTGGATGGCTACGAGGATTACAAGGAAAAACAGAGTTGACCCCTGAAGAAATGAGGCAAACCATGGATGCAGCTTTTTTAAAGTATAAGAAATATAATATACCAATATATCAAAAGCTTCAGATGCCAGGTTTAGATGCACATGCTTGGTTGATAATTGGTATGAGAAAGGCAAATAATGGTTATTGGTTAGATATAATTGACTCAAATTATATGGAAGTAATTAAAATTAAATATGTTTTTGGTTCAAATAAGTTATTTAAAGATTATCATGGTAATTTTGCACCATATACAAGCAGGAACTTTATTGCAAAAAAAAGTTATGACTGGAGTATTAATCAATTTTGTAAATACAATATGGATTCAAGAGCTAATTCTAAAAAGAAACTTGAAAATCAGAAGTAAGGAATTTTTTAACTAGCAGTCTTGTAATTTAATTCTATGTGGTCGTCAGACAGAGCACCACGGGTTTACCCGTGGGTGAATGAACCCGGCGTCGACTGCCTTGCAGACTGTGCTATAGTGCAGCCATGGAAGTTACAAAATCATCTCATAGTATCTACAAATTACAATACCA
>CALLBC010000093.1 GCA_938001965.1 uncultured Bdellovibrionales bacterium
AGTATCAAGATAATGAAAGACGATTAAAGTTAAAAGTAGAACACAAGATTATTACTAAAATAAAAGAGAGAGACCATAAGCCAAAAATCTTGTGGATAGCCCCTTATTATCTGTTGACTTACTTTTTCATAGACATTCAGAGGCGAAGCCGAAGAATCTACGTCGCATAATTATGACCACTCAAGATTTGAGTTAGTCATAATCTATGTGTAGGTAGAATTAGTAATGACTACAGAGTTGTTTAAAGCCTGTAGTGCTGTTTACTGTTTCCAAAGAAGAGAGTTTTGTGCTTGGCTTATTTAAAAGTAAATTTGAGCTGTGGCGTAGTTTTGATAAAGTCTTTTTAATAATTTTCATATTATGAGTGGTTGAAGCTAAGCTTCCCGCAATTCTACGTCCTCTTCGGTCGCGGCCAGGAGTATTGTACAAAAAGTTTGAAACTTGGCTGGGGCCATCTGTTTTTACAATATAACTCCTAAAACTGCCTCGTCTTTTTCCTGTAAATTTCTTATAACTAAGTTTTGAAGCTTTCTCTGGACCCAACATTTTAATATATCTTTTAAAAATTCGATTCATTTTAGTTCCGCCATTATGCTGATAAAAACTAACCTCGTTTAAAATGAGTTGGTTATTATTATTCATTGCATGAAATATATCTACATAGGCCAGTGGAAGTTGTTTTTTGCACTCTCTAACCTCAGCAATTAGCTTATTTATATCTTTAAGAAGTTTTTTGGAAGAAGAGGTTCTTTGCCTGTGAGTATGAGTTTTGTACCAGCTCAGCTGTGGGATTGTATCAATAATACAATAATTTTTAACAAATGGGTTGTCTAATAAGGCGGTTAGCTTTGATTCTTTAAACTGGTCTGATGTTACATGTATTGCAAATTGTGGGAAGTTATTAACTATTTTTTCCTCTAAATTGTTTGCGCCAATAGGATTAATGGATTTTGTTAAATGTTTAATGGCCTTGTTAACTTCATTTTTTCCATTTTCAATATAGTTTTGTATTTGTTGTTTAGATTTATTTAAACAGGTATTCCTGTCTACCAGTGACTTTTGATTACATGTGGTAACCTTTTGCTGATAGTTGTCTTTTTGATTTAAGAAAAAGTCACTGTAGTCATCGTTAAAGAGTGAGTTTTGTGATATGAGGCTACTTATACCGGATTTGATGGACTCAAGGCCATAGGCGATTGAGTAATAAATATCTTGCCCAACCTTTTGATCTAAAGTGGTGTCTTGGCACTGATTCTTACGTTCTTTTTTTAAAACGGTTTGCTTTAAATTTTTTAGGTAGGCTTTGCATTGTTTATTGGGCGCCTTAGCTATGAAATGTCTTAGGTTTTTTTTATACTGGTTGTCGCCAATGATATTGTTACTATGAAATGTTTGGTTAATATGCTTTACCGAATATTGTGGCATAAGTTGGCTAATTCCTTCGGCGGATTCTCTTTTACTAGGTTTAACATTAATTTGTAGAAAGCTTTCAGTGGAGTACAATGAAAATAAAGTTTTTGGGTCCATATGGAAGCACTCTGCAGCCATGGTAATTTGATTGTGAACAAATCGGTGGTAGTTTCTTGTTAAGCAAGGTTTGTGGCGAGTGTATGTAGGTCTTTTACTGCAAGATTTTTGGTAAGCACCACTCAGTTTATGGGTTAAGCCTGCAAAAGTACAAAGAGGGGATAGTTTTGAGTCATTCATTGTAAGACCAGAAAACAAAGATTTTTCTAGAGGCTTATCTAAGTAGTCATTTTTTTCGCTACATTTTTCATATGGTAAAAAACTATATTGAGTATCCTTGGTTTTTTCTTTTTTCAAACTTTGGCTTTTGGTGTTACAGAAGTGACTGTTAATAAGGGTACTAGTTTTAGTCGTTGGCTTTGTTTTAGTCACCTGCTCAGTAAAGCCAGACCATGCAACCACATTAAACAGAAAGGCAATAATTAGTAGAATCTTGAGTATTTTAGCCATTTGTACATAATCATTCGGCTTAAAAATGACTCATATTGAGACTAGTTTTACAAAACACAGCCTGAAGAAAAGAGCTCAAAGAGCATAAAGAAAGGGGTGTAAATGTTTAGAATAATTACATTTTAGTCTAGCGACCTAGGAAACTACTGGAAATCTATATAATTTAAAGATATATGATGGCTTAGTAAGAAAGGGTTAATTAGTGGAAAGTAATAGTGAACAAGACTTTTATATAGTGGGTTGGGTGAGTGATGCTCATGGTATTCGTGGTGAGAGCTATGTAAGATTTTATACTAAAAACCCAGATTGGTTGGGCGAGGTGAATGAGCTTTCCTTAGTGAAAATTACACAAGCTGGCAAGGAACGTTTAAAAAAGAGAAGAAAGGCTGAGCACCTTATGGACGCAGAAGTTATAGAGAAGCAAACTTTAAGTTTTTCAAAGGTTAAGCCCCATAAGCAGGGAGTGATAATTAAGTTCAATCAAGTGAAGGATCGTAATCAGGCAGAAGATTTAAAAGGGCTGATTGTTCAGATCCCTAAAGAGCTTTTAATGACCGGGTCGGATGAGGAAGAGTTTTATTATCACAAGATTATGGGCTTTACTTTATATGATCAAAATAAAAAAGTCTGTGGGACTGTGTCTTCCCATTATAACAATAGTGCCCATGATATTTTAGTTTTGGAAAATGACCACCCATCTAAGGAAGTTCCATTTATTAATGAATGGATTAAAAATATTGATTTTGATAAAAAAGAAATACATATGGAACTGCCAGATGGGCTGTTTGATTTAAAGGCTTAATATTTTGAAATTTAATGTACTAACAATTTTTCCAGATTTATTTACAAGCTTTAGTAACACTGGGGTTGTGGGCAAAGCGTTGAAAAAAGATATTTCCTCCCTAAATATTATTAACCCTAGGGACTTTGCAGAAGATAAGCATCAGTCTGTTGATTCTCCCCCTTATGGCGGTGGCGATGGAATGTTAATGAAGTTTGAGCCGCTACAAAAAGCTGTGGAAAGTTTGAAGTCATCCGGTGAGTTGGGAAAGGTGGTTAGTCTTTCTCCTCAAGGTGAACTGTGGTCAAATGCTCTGGCAAAGTCGTGGGCTGAAAGCTCTGAAAACATAACATTAGTATGTGGTCGTTATGCTGGAATTGATCAGAGATTTACAAATGCCTATGTGGATACAGAAATTTCTATTGGCGATTATATTATTTCAGGAGCTGAGATAGCCGCTCAAGTTCTTATAGATTCTACCATGAGGTTTATCCCTGGTGTTTTAGGCCATAGTGACTCAGCAGTTAAGGAGTCTTTTAATCAAGGTCTGCTCGAGGCCCCACAGTATACGCAACCATTTAGTGTTAATGACCTATATGTGCCTGAGGTTTTAGCCAGTGGGCACCATAAAAATATTGAGCAATGGAAAAAAAATGTTTCCATTGTACGCACTAAAATTTTGCGTCCAGACTTAATTAATTTATCTTCAATTACACCCTCAGAAATAAAAGATGCCTTTGAATTTGTTAGTAATCTTTCTGATCGTGAGGTGGGGGCATTAGGCCTAACGAAGCAGCAAATTCGAGAGGGCTGCTAATGGGAGTTAGAGAAACACCATTATACATTGCCTTAGTGCACTGGCCTGTCCTGGGGAAGGCCGGAGATGAGGTTTCCACCTCCATCACTCATTTTGATATTCACGATATTGCTCGTGTGAGTAAGGCCTATGGAGCTAAAAAGTACTTCATTGTCCATAAGATGCAAGAGCAGCTCATGTATGTATCAAGAGTGCTTAGTCATTGGAACACTGGTGAGGGGGCAGGGTTAAACCCCATGAGGCAGCAGGCCCTGGCAGGAATTGAGCTCAGTGAAAGCATTGAACTGGCTGTAGCTAAGGTCACTGCTATTGAGGGTCAGAGGCCAAAGGTTGTGGCAACTGCTGCAAGGAGCCTAAATACTGAAAATTTGGTCACTTTTAGGGGGTTGCGAGAATCCTTAGATGCTCAGCCAGTTTTAGTTTTGTTTGGAACAGGGTATGGCTTAACCCCTGAGGTCTTAAAGGGAGCAGATGCTCTCTTGGAGCCCATAAAAGGGGAGTCATCTCAGGATTATAGGCATCTTTCAGTAAGATCTGCAGTGAGTATCTGTCTTGACCGGTTATTTGGATCATGGTAGACCCTATTCTTTGACAATAGTACTTAAGAATATATTTTTAGGAGCCCAAAATGATTACCGATCTAGTTCAAAGAGTTACTTTCGGAAAACACACGCCAACTGAACTGCCTGAGTTTAAAACAGGTGACACTATTAGTGTTCACGTGAAAGTAAAAGAGGGTTCTAAAGAAAGAATTCAGCTTTTTAAAGGCGTTGTAATTAAAGTTCAAGGTAAGGCCATGGGCCGTTCATTCACAGTTAGAAAAATGTCTAGCGGTATTGGCGTTGAAAGAACTTTTCCATTTGCAAGTCCAGCCATTGCTAAAATTGAAGTGGCTTCTCGCGGTAAGGTAAGACGTTCTAAAATCTTTTACTTACGTAAGTTACGTGGACGTGCTGCTCGTTTAGAGTCAGAATTAGTTCATGCTGAATCAAAAAAATCTGTAAAAGCAAAAGCAGCAGCTACGAAAGAAGAGGCTCCAAAAAAGGAAGCCGCTCCAAAAAAAGAAGCTGTAGCTAAAGCTGAGCCTGCAAAAAAAGAAGACACTCCAAAAGACGATTCTTCTAAGTCATAATTAAATTTTGGCTAAAAAAATTGTGGAAGCCTATCCATGGCAAGATCTTTCAGAGCAATATATTATTGGTGTTGATGAAGTTGGTAGGGGTTGCCTAGCAGGCCCTGTTTACGCTGCTGCCGTATGTTTAAAACCTGACGGCTTTATAAAAGAGATCAATGACTCAAAAACGCTCACACCAAAAAAAAGAAAAGTTTTATCAGAAAGAATTAAGTTAGAGCATCATGTATGTATTGCTTCAAGTTCTCTCAAAGAAATTGAAGAACTGAATATACTTCATGCCTCGCTGCTTGCCATGAAAAGAGCCGTAGAGGGATTGAATTTAGATTTATATAAAAGCCATATCCTAGTGGACGGCAATTTTACAATTCCGGGAATGGAACCTAAAATAAAGCAAACAGCCCTTGTTAAAGGAGACCTCCGTGCCGCTCCCATTGCAGCAGCCTCTATTGTAGCTAAGGTTACAAGAGATGAGCTATTAATTGCAATGGCTGAGGACTACCCGGAGTATGGATTTGAAAAGCACAAAGGTTATTCAACAAAGCTTCATAAAGAAGCTATCAAAAAGTTTGGCCCAACTAAAGAGCATCGACGCACCTTTAGTGGCGTCAAAGAGTACTTATAAAAAACATATCACTGGCAAAACCAGTGAAGATAAAGTTAAGCAACTATTCAAGAACAAAGGCTATAAATTTTTAAAACAAAGGTTTAGAACTCCATACTCTGAAGTGGATCTGCTGTTTAGAGATAAAAACATTATTATAATGATTGAAGTGAAGAGTAGAAGGAATTTTACCTACATATCAGATAGGCAATTAAAAGCTCTGACTAACTCTTACTACTATTTGTTAGAAAAACATAAATGTGAGGTGAGGGCTTACTTAGCACTTGTAGAAGGTCATAAAATACATATTATTCCAGATTTTTTAGTTTAGTAGCTATTATAAATAACAGCTCTCATTACCAGGGCAGTCTTTTAATTTGTTACCAGCTTTATCTATGATGGCCCATTTGCCGCCTTGAAGTATGGTGTGGTTACAGCCTTCATGGTTATGTTTTTTTATTGGCACTGACTTGCAGCCGTTACATACATGTGACACTTTATCTCTGAAAGGGGAGACAAAGTCGTAAATAGGCTTTATTACAATAATAAGTTCTTTATTCATAAAACCCATTTTACCATTGGCCCCAATATGACGAGTGAGGCCCATTTTAAAATAATCGCTTCCATTGTCAAAACATAGTGTCTTCTTGACTCTTCCATCTTTATTGGCCCAAAAGCATTGATTATTGCGAAGGGACACTAAAACAGAAGCTAGCCCATCCTTTCCAAATTCCATTTTCTTTAAGGCTTCTTGAGTTAGTTGTACTGATCCATCACTGAGTACTTCGATACAAACATCCTTACCTTTTTTTTCAGTGAGCTTATGGTTATAGCAAGTGAGTCTTTTAGTGATATTTGGAGTACTTGCGCAGGCGGTGATTATTGATAGGCCTAGTGAAAGTAGAAATATCTTCATTATTATTCCTTTTTATAGATACGGGATCAATTGGAAAAAGGGTTGTTAAAAACTGTTTTCAAAAATAAATTTTGGTATGAAACTGCTATTAATATCTGCCTGATCAATAGCCTGACGTTGGGTAAATATAAATTTAAAGCAATCACCAGGGGGTTTTACAATAGCACTGTAGTTCCATGCACGCACTTCATCTTGGACAAGTGAGTATTCAAGGTTGCCTACAAAGTCTAAATACCTGCTACGGAACCCGGCTCCAATAGAGGCGAACTCAGTTCTAGTTTGGTGACTAAAGTTATCATTTTTATTCAGTTGGTGCTGATAAGAAATTTCAGCAAACTTTCCATCATCTGTACTAGCTCTAATTTTTGATAGGTTATTTAAAGCATTTTCATAAGGGTCATAACCAGTGTCTGAAGAGATTTGTAAATTTTTAAGACGAACTTTTAGGTCAGCACTAATTCGGGTCCAAGGCTTCGAATTGGTCTTGTTAACTTCAAAAAAGTCATAGGATTGGGATAGTTTTAAGTAAAAGACCTCTTTATAAAAAGGCTCATTTTTAACCCACTTTTTTTGCATAATTCGATTGGTTAAGCTAAATGTTACAAGTTTTTTTTCTGAGACTCGGTCATTATAATCAAATTGAAGTTTGTTTTTACCCCAGAAGTCTTCATCAGTAATAGGCTGGTTGGTTTCATCAAAGTTGAGTTCATCAAAGTTGCCAAAGAATATATGATCGGGCTCTTGGATCATGTTCACTGCTGAGTACTCAATTTCAGGTTCAATAATATGTTTGTATAAATTTTTCTTTGAGTCCTGTGTGTTCCCATAAACTCGCGATAAATAAGTTTTAATGGATAGCCTTGGTTCAATGTAGCTTCTTGAAGTGGAGTTATCTAAGATGCTTGAGCTACTGTTATCAATTGCAAAGCGATAAAAAGTTTCTCGCCAAGAAAGGCTGGCATTAAAGTCTAAAGCCTCAGCTAATTGAAAAGGTAAGGATAGTGTTGGAGCGAAATCAATTCGTTGTCCTGCGCGGATTAAATCAATGGCGGGATCAAAGAGTCGATCACCTTTTGTATCCACTCTTTTTTCACCTGTGGGTACGGATTGACCATCGTTACAAAGTACACTTCCGCCACAGATATCATCAAAATAATCACCAGTTCTGTGGAGTCGGGTGTAGTTTAAGTTGAGGTTAAATAAAAGGGGAGTGTTACTAATTTTATGTTCAATAAGTGAGTAGTTAATTTCTGGTAGCTTGTGAATAGCGTTGTCATTTTTGGCAAAAGGATCTTCTTTAAGGATATTTTGGTTGAAGTTGGCTAGTGCACTTAGATGGTGGTTGTCAAAATTTTTAGTGAAAGATAAATTGTTTTGTAAGCTGGAGTTTCCTGGCTCTTCAAGATCTTCAGGGAAATCACGCAAGTATCTAAGGTCAGAAATATAATTTAAATCTGCTCTTTGGATGATCCCATATTTTAAATTATAGTTGTGAATGTACCGTAAAAAATATCTATTTTTGTTAAATGTGAGGTCCGTTGAAATATTAGTTAAAGAAAACTCCCTGTCGTAGAAAGCTCCCATATTTAGCTGTCCACGGGAGGTGGGGCTCAATGAGTACCTGTACTCTTGCAAAAACTTAACCCCTTTTTGTTCATAGATTTTAGCAGTTGTGGTTGCATCTTGATGAGGGGATATGGCCCAGAAAACGGGTTGAACCATTGATGCTCCATCAGAAGAGCTATAATCAAAGCTTGGAGTGAGTAGCCCAGACTGTCTTTGGCTTTTAAGGGGTATTATGAGTGCTGGTAAAACTAAAATAGGAATATTATATATTTTTAAAACAGGTAGCTTTATGTTTGCGTAGCCGCCAATTGTGGCTTTAATTTTTTTTCCAGTAATGCTCCATGTTCCAGGGCAATTAGTGCAAGTGGTGTATATTGCATTTTCAGCCACATAAGTGTTTTCATCAATTCGCTCAACAAGGTCTCCTTGAAAGCTAGTGTTCCCAGCTTGTATAAACCCGCCCTCAATGATTGCTGACTGGGCGTTATAATTATAAGTAATTTTTTCAGCCTCAATATAGGACTCAGAGTTTTGTAAAACAACATTACTTATTGCTGTTATTTTATTTTCTTTGAAATTGACCTCAGCCTTATCAGCCGCGAAGTAGTATCCATCAAACAACATTTTCACATTGCCTTCTAAGTTTATAACTTGGTTGTTGCTACTATGGATAAGGTCATCGGCATTAAGGGTAATATTTGAAGCTTTAAGCTCTTTTTTTTCAGCTATAGAAATAGAAGGTAGGCTAGAAATAAAAATAAGGCATTGAAGGCTTATAATTAAAGCTTTATTAACTATACCCTTACAATTAGTAAAATTTAGCCTAAACATCGTATAAGACTAAAGTTTTAATTGAGGTCTGACAAGGCCCATTGTGGCCATTATTAAAGGTGTATCATAGTCCAAAATACTAGTTTTGAGCTTGGTTCGAGACAGCTTGGGTGCCTTAGGTTTATACTATAGCTGTATCACAATACCCCTAATACAATTGAGGTTATAAAATGAAAGCAAAAATTTTAAAAAATGAGCATTATATCCGTGTAGATTTATCTGGGCATATTAGTTATGAAAGTTTAGATGAACTAAAGGACATTTGTCACAGTCAGTTTAAAGGGAGTCGCTTAGTTTTTAATCTTGAGAACTTAAAGTTTGTGGGGTCTTCAGGGATTACTGACTTTGTTGGTTTACTTAAGAGTGTAGAGCCACAAAAACTGCATATATGTTCAGCACAGCCAGAATTTTACCGTGTATTTGAGTCGCAAAGCTTACAAGCAAACTCATTTCATAATAGTTCATTAGAGGCTCATAACCACATAGAGTCTATGCGTCATATATATGGTCAGTTAGATATTCCATCTGACTTTATACCTAATAGTAACAACTAAAAATAAATTCATCTCACCCTGAGTCCAGTTTCACTGCATTCAGGATGACGAAACTACGTTCAGGATGACAAAGCTACGCTCAGGGTGACGAAGCTACGCTCAGGGTGACGAAGCTGCAGGGTAAAAAAATTACCTAAAGTCTCTTTCTATTTCAAAAATTAAATCTTCAATTTTATTAATGGCAGACTTATCAGTTTTGGTTTTTGTATTGCCTTTACTTTCAATGATGTTTTGATCTCGAAAGTTTTTAAGGGACTGAATTGTTGAGCGATAAGTATTCATTTCTTGGCTCAAGCGGCGATTGATTTTTTGTAAAGAAGAGGTTTTAGCCTGCTCTTTTTCAAATTTCTTTTGCAGGCTTGCAAAAAACATTTGAGTATTTTCAAGCTGCTCTTTAAGTTCATTTTGCTCTTCAGTAGCAGAGGCAATATGCTCGCTAATTTCATTTTGTTGAGTTTTAAGCTCTAAGTTTTCAATTTTTAACTTTTTAAGCTCTCTTTTGAAATCATTATTCTCAGTGGTTTTTACACTAATAAGGTTTTCAAGCTCTTGAACTTTGTCACTATTAGCTCGCTCACTAGAGATCTTGTAGTTTCGAAGTTCAACTAATTCATGGTTAAGTGTTTCCATGGCATTGGTTTGCTTATTTAGCTGTAACTCAAACTCTGCAATTTTCGTTGAGTCTTCATCAAACTGCCTTAAAAGCTGTTCTTTTTCATCAGAAAAAGAGTTGGCCTGTTCTTGAATATATGTCGTCAAAGAACTTAACTTATCTTTTAAGATTTTATTTTCACCTTCAAATTCAGTATTTAAGTTTTTGGCGTCTTTGTGGCGACGCTTTAAATTTTTTACTAGTGGAGATATATTATTTTTATACTTAATATGAGATTGAAGTCTTGTAGAAAGACGTCCAATTTTTTCTAGAAACTCGGCAGTTTGTTTTTTATTTTCTTGAAATAAATTACTGTACTCATAGTCTAGAGCTCTATTTTTGGCTATTAGGTCTGTACGTTCTTTATTTTTTAGCTTTACTTCTCGGTCCTGCTGATCAGATTTCTCTTTTAAAATAGACACTTCATCTTTTAGAACTTCATAATGATGTTTAAACTTTTTAACCTTATTTTCTTGCTCATCCACTAAGCTTTCATAGCGAGTAAGGCGTCTTAAGCTTACAGAGAGTCTCGACATAAGCTCTTCATTTTGCTGAAGTAAAGTTTCCACAGCATTAGATCTTAAAACATGATCGGGTAGGTGACTGAGGTCTGGCGACTTTGGTAGTTCATTAGGTAGAGCAAGCTCTTGAGCTAGCCCTGTTTTTTTTATGACTTCATCCATGAATGTCCTTATTGTAGCGGTTAATACCAGAAATATTGTCTCAAACAGAATCAATATCTGTCAAAAGCTCACAATAATTGAAAAAGTTTAATTGCGCGGCGCAGAATAACTTAAGTCTAGCTAGCCCTATGACGATAGGCTTATATGGGTGCTAAGAAGTTATATGATGATTTAAGAGAAGAACGCCAGCAGGAGATTTCTTCTAAAATTGATCATAAATTAAAAGTTAAAACTAGAACATTAAAGGCTAATGAGTCTTTGAAAACCGCTGTATTGTCTTCCTTAGTAGATGCTCGCTACGAAGAGTGTGAGAGCTTACTTGTTACTTATACGGATGACTATGCTGACTTTGTAGACTTCCAAACAAGAGTGAAACCTTATATCAATCACTGTATTAATTTAGCAAAATCAGTGGAGATAAAAAGAAATTTCCCAAAGGTAGCATCAATGCCCGTTGTTAAACAACAAGAGCTAATGGATAAAGTTATTGATGACTTTAATGAATTAAGGCTTTACTTGGTGCGCATTGAAGCTATGCATGCAGAGGTAATGTGTAAAGACATTCTTTCCATGACTATTTTAATAAGAACAATAGTGGTTTGCTCTGTGATTTTCACTGTAGCAGCTGGTTTTATAGGTGTGGGAATGGGCGGGCTAGACTTCCTATCAAGCTTTTTAGATGAAGTCTCAGCCACTATAGCCAGTTGGCTATTTTAATTTCCTAAAACAACTGACCTTGCTTTTTTTAGAACTGGTAGGAACTGCCCGGCGGGAAGAACCTTACCATTCATAAATATTTTTGGAGTGCCTTGTACACCAACTTTTACAGCTAGTTCAGCTTGTTTTTTTATAGCCTGGTGAGTTTCAGGAGAGTCCATGCAAGCTGTTAACTTAGTCCAGTCAGGGCTGTTTTCAGTAAGAATAGTCTTTAGCTTTTTATCAACTCCATCAGAGCTACCAACTGTGAAGAAAGACTTTTGATTGGCAAAGATGGTGTCATGCACTAGCCAGCCCTTTTCTTGTTTGTTTGCACAGTGAACCGCTTTAGCAAGTCGACAACTAACTCCGTTACTATTTGGTATTTTATCGTTACAGGCGCCATCTAATGGGAAATTATAAAAGTGGAGCTGAACATCTGAATGTGAGTTTACAAAGGTAGTCAATGGACCACTGGCTTTTTGGCAATGGCCACAGCGAAAGTCAGCAAACTCTACAATAGTGACCTTAGCTGAAGATGAGGAGTCGCCTTTGATTAATGATGGAGGGGAGTCAAATTCATGAACTTTCCCATTTTGCCAATCTTGAATCGAGCTGGAAACCAGGCGTTTAAAGTCTTTACTGCTGCCTTCAATATTATTGCCCTCAAAACCTTTATTAATAAAAAAAGCAAATGCCGGGATAGATAAGGCAAATACGACTGGCCAAACTGGGGCCTTAGTATAAGATTTGATGTCGCTAATTAGTTCAGAAAAGCTAAGTCCAATCTCTAGCTCTTTGGCAGCGCCCTTGATGAGAATAAATACTAATAATGAAAATATATAAAGTACAATACAGTATAAGCAATAGGTGGTGAGTGCAGTTAGAGAAACCACTCCCATAACTACGGAAGCCGCAAGGGAAAAGGCAGATAGCCAAAAAGCCCCTCGCATGGCTTTTTCTGGAATTTCAGTCAGCCTGAGCAGTACTAAGCCAAGTAAAATTAAAATAACTAGATTGGTAGTTGCACCAAAGGCAGCAATAGGAATTCCCGCTATTGCTGAGTAGTCACTGGCTGCAACTGTATCACAGTTAAATGTGTCACTGATATTACAAGTGCTTTTTCCGTCGGCTGTTCCCATTTGTACCACATGAAAATGGTTGGCAAGGTAAAGGTGAATCCCTACGGACAAAATAGTAAATAAGCATGCTAATTTTAATTTCATAAAGCCCTCAAAATTATGTTGTATCCAAGAAGTATTAGGAGTGATTTTAAGCTGTTAAATTGGGATATGGCAACTGTCAGAATTTATTTGAGTCTTCTTCTTGATTTGCTGTGTTAAAGCATGTGATCATTAGATTATGCAAAAGACCCCGAGCCAATATATTGATTTGCGTTTGAACTTGCTTGAACAGGTAAAGTCAAGAGTGCATTTAATTGAAGGTGAAGAAGATCCAGAGCTAAGAAATTATTTTTTGCCCTATAAAAAGGAACTTCATGATCAAAAATGGTTGCCGGTTCAAAGGTCACAGCTCATTGGTGATTTATTACAAGCAGATGTAATTATTGGTGGTGATTTTCATGCCTTTGCACAATCTCAGAGAACCCATCTTCGTATTATTAGAAGTTTAAAAAAGTTGAACCGCCCATTAGTACTTGCCCTTGAGTGTTTTGAAAGTAAGCATCAAAGTATTTTGGATGATTTTATGGCTGATAAGATTAGTCAAGAAGACTTACTAATTAAGGTTAATTGGGAAGAAGATTGGGGGTTTCCTTGGAAGCATTACTGGCCTCTTGTAAAGTACGCAAAGAGTAGAGGACATAAAGTTATAGCTGTAAACTCAAAATCATTACTTAATTCAAGTACAGGAAATACAGAAAGCAGAGACCATCATATTGCTAAAATTATTAATAATGAAAAAAGACTGCAAACTGATGCATTAGTTTATTTAGTCATTGGCGATTTGCATTTGGCCACTGAGCATATGCCGGAGGCACTAGAGTCTTTAAACCCCACCTTTAATGTATTAAGTGTTTTTCAGAATTCTGAAAAACTTTATTTTGATTTGTTATCTCAAGGCCTTGAGAACAAAGTAGATATTTTGAAGAGCAGCAAAAAACAATACTGCATTATTACATCTCCGCCTTGGGTGAAGTGGCAAAGTTATTTGATGTATCTAGAGACCAATGACGATATTGAAATTTTTAATGCTGATTTTGAAGATGAATTTGATTATGACTTAGATGATGACTATTATGACGACTTTGTGGAGTCTTATGATTTTACAGATCAGTTGTATTCTATTTTTAGTTTTTTAGTAAAAGATTTAGAGCTAAATATTAGCTTTGATAGCGCTGAAACTTTTACATCCTTAACTGACTATTTGTTAGAGCAGTTTGATGAAATGTTAAAACCACATGAATCAAGTATTGTTAAGGTTTTGGTTGAGAACTCTAAAAGTTTTTATCTGCCAGAAATAGGCTGTTTGTATTTGTCGCGACTAACAACAAATCATGCCTCTGAAATAGTGGGTAAATATATTCAAGCTGAGTTAACTGGGCGCAAAGAAAGCCTCTTTGATATGCCTGTGGATTTTAAAAAGTTAATATGGGTAGAAACCCTGGCTTATTTTATGAGTAAAATCTTTAATCATAAGCGCAAAACTATGAGTTTTAAAAACTTAAAGTCTGAGCTTTTAAATATAAACCCAAGTGATTCTAACCATGAAATTTTAAAGCTCAGCCTAGGGCAGACCATGGAGGAGTACTTTTCTGTTAATAATATAAGCCGAAAGAAAAAGGGTCTTGAAGCTGCATTGCAGCCTTATAGTTATGTTGAGTCAGCAAGAATTTTAGGGCAATTTAAAGGTGAGCAGCTGTACCAAGCGTATCGTGGCGGTCGCATGAGTAAAGAAACCTTAAAAGTTTACATGTCAAAAAAAGTGTCTGATAATGATTTTGAAGAATTTTATCAATTTATTGTTAAAAGGTTACTTTCTAAGCGAGGCTCCAAAGATAAAAAGGAATATATATTATGAGTTGGTACTATATTAAAAAACAAAAAACCATTGGCCCTGTTGAAAAAATAGATATCTTAAGTTTAATTCAGAATAACCAACTTTGTGCCTTTGATTTGTTGAGCAATGATAAAGGGGCTTGGCAGTTTGTTTATAAATTTGAAAGTTTTTATAACTTCTTTAAAAGTATGCAGCTCGACCGAGAAGACAATAAAGATTGGGTGGTTATGCGTTTAAAAGAATGTGGAGGGAGAGTTCAGCTTGGTCCTTGGACCTCTGAAGATGTATCTGAGGCCATTAACAGCGGAGTGATTAAGTATACAGACTTAATTTGGTGTGAAGACATGACACAGTGGTATCCCATTACGCTTGTTGAGCAATTTAACCCAGAAGTTCCATTTGCCTATTTTAAGCAAGAACAGGCCTCAGAAGATTATGACCCTAGTAAAGCTAAACCTTATATGATCTATACCCCTAACCTACCGAATATAGATTTACCGCCTTATGATGCTGACGGCGAATCTTTGGTATAAGCTTATTAGTCCTAAAATTTCTGAGTAAATGTTTTAAATTCTTCGCTTTAAGCTTTTGCAGGAGTGCGCTTACGGCAGCATCGCGTCTTCGCGCTTTGTCACCCTTGCAGGTGAACACAGCGCGGATACGCGAAGCGCGACGCGATACTCCTGCATTAGCTTAAAGCGAAGAATTTAAAACATTTACTCAGAGACTTGAGCTAATAAATATACGTGACTTTTTGGGGGGAGTGATTCATTATGTTGTCTTATCTGAAGGTATATATATGATTGACCAACTTAAACAGCATTTAGTTCCCTATCTTGAGCCATTACTTCCTTTAAAAGGTGATGATGTTTTAAAATTATTAGAAATTCCTCGTGACATAAAGTTTGGTCAAGTGGCCCTTCCTGTATTTCGTTTTTCCAAGGAGCTAAAAAAAGCTCCACCAGTTATAGCCAAAGAGTTTTCACAAAAATTATCTGATTTAAATATTGATCATGTTGCAGAAGTTACTCCGGTTGCAGGCTTTGTAAACTTTCGTTTCGATGATAGTTATGTACAAAATATTTTATTTTCTAATATTGAAAAGCTAGGTTCGCAAGTTGGCAATTCAACGAATGGCAAAGGCAAAACTATTGTCATTGACTTTTCTTCTCCTAATGTTGCTAAACCCATGAGCGTTGGTCATTTGAGAGCCACAATGATTGGTCAGGCCATTTATAATATATGTCAATCACAAGGCTATAATATGATTGGTGTGAATCATCTTGGTGACTGGGGGGTTCAATTTGGTCGTTTAGCCATGGCTTATGATATGTGGGCCAGTGAGTACGACTTTGAAAGTGAACCAATGAAGTCTTTGTTTTCCATTTATGTAAGATTTCACGAGGAAATGGAAAAAAATCCTGAGTTAGAGAAGCAAGGTTCATTAACCTTCAAAAAACTGGAAAACGGTGATGAAGACTTAAAAAAACTTTGGCAAAAATTTATAGATATTTCGCTAAATGAGTATAACCAAGTCTATAAGCTATTAGGCATTAAACATGATGCCACTTTAGGAGAGTCCTTTTATAACGATAAAATGAAACCCGCTGAAGCCCTCCTTGAAGAAAAGGGTATTCTAGAAGAAAGCGAAGGGGCAATGGTTGTGCGCCTTGACGAGTTTAATATGCCTCCTTGCTTAATCAGAAAAAGTGATGGAGCCTCTCTTTATGCAACACGTGATTTAGCCTGTGCTTTATATAGGCGTAATGAGCAAAAAGGGGACAAGTTAGTTTATGTAACTGGCATGGATCAAAACTTACATTTTAAACAAATTTTTAAGGTGCTTGAGAAAATGGGCTATGAATGGGCAGAAGACTGTAAGCATATTGGTTTTGGTATGTATAAATTTGCTGAAGGCAAGATGTCCACAAGAAAGGGTAATGTAATTTTCTTAAGAGATATTGTAGATAAAGCCATTGTGATGTGTGAAAAAATTATTGAAGAAAAAAACCCTTCTTTAGAGAATAAGTTTGAAGTGGCAAGACAAGTTGGTATTGGTGCTGTTATTTTTAACGACTTATCCGGTGATTCTAATAAAGATGTAAAGTTTGATTGGGATAAGGTTTTAGATTTTGAAGGAGACAGTGGTCCCTATATTCAATACTCAGGTGTAAGGTGCAGAAGCCTTATTGAAAAGTACGGTAAAGAAATTAACTTCAAAGCCAGCATAAACCTTGAATCCACTGAAGAGCGCACTTTAGTTAGGCACTTATTAACCTTCTCAGATGTGGTGACAACAAGTTTTGAAAACTATAAGCCCCATTATGTGGCCAGTTATGCTTTAGATTTAGCTAAAGCCTTTAATAA
>CALLBC010000094.1 GCA_938001965.1 uncultured Bdellovibrionales bacterium
TAGTAAAACTCTTCCATAGTTATTTTTTTTCATTGATGGAAGGCTAGCATGAAGGGATTCAACTACGCTTAACCATAGGGACTGATAATCAGTGTTCCACTGGTTAAGGCTTACATCCATAAAGCTACCTTTAGCGGGGCCACCGGTGTTTGTTACCAAGATATCCAGTGAGCCAAATTCTGAAATGGTTTTTTCAACGGCTTTTGTCGCCTCACCAGGTTTTGATAAATCGCAGGGGATGATGGTGCTGGCGCCAATTTCTTGGGCTGTGGTTTCCAGTTTTTCTTTACTTCTTGAGCTAAGGGCAACTTTAACGCCCTCATTAATTAGGGACTGAGCCACTGCTTTGCCAATTCCAGATGAAGAGCCAAATACTAAAGCTGTTTTACCTTTTAAATTTAAATCCATTTGATACCTCTGGGCAAATTAGTAAACATAAAGATGAATCTTAAAAGTAAAACTTGTAACTAGCAATGATAATAGGCGTTATTGAGTGGCAATCCCCACTGAGGCTTGTTATATAACTATCTATTGCTAAATATTTTTATAAAAGGGGTAGAAATGACTAAAGAAGAGTTAAAAAGCGTAGTAAACGAGCTTAATCAAGCCCGTGTCACAGGAAACCCAGTCACACAGTTTAGTGATCGCTTTTCAGAATTTAGTCGCCTTGAGGCCTATGAAGTTCAAGAAGCAGGCATTCAGTTTAGAAAGGATCAAGGGGAAACAGTGATTGGCTTAAAAATGGGGCTAACGTCTGAAGCCAAAAGAAAGCAAATGAATTTAGATGCGCCACTTTATGGTGTGTTAACTGATAAAATGCAGGTTCAAGCAGAGGCTACCTATTCCCTGAAGGGGCAAATTCACCCAAAAATTGAACCAGAAATTGCCTTTTCAATTAATAAGGACTTAAAAACTGGGGCCACACGCGAGGATATAATTAATGCTTGCGATGGTGTGTATGCAGCACTTGAAATTTTAGACTCTCGCTATGAACATTTTAAATACTTTTCCATGGAAGATGTTATTGCCGATAACTCATCCTCTTCCCAGTTTGTACTTAGTGATAAAATTACAGACTTTGATTTTAATAGTATTAAAGATTTAAAAATGAAGATGTTAGTTGATGGTGAAGTGGCTGAAGAAGGAAATTCTTCTGCTATTTCTGGTGACCCTGTAATATCTGTCATTCAACTTTGCGAACTTTTAGGTGAGCGAGGACAAATACTTCCAGCGGGGAGTATTGTTTTAGCGGGAGCTGCAACTACAGCTGTGAAATTAAAAGCTGGAATGAAAATTGACCTTCAGGTTGATGGTTTTGATTCCTTTGGTGTTTCTGTAACAGATTAATTATTTTATTACTTTGGAGCGTTGAGTGATAAGGTTTATCAAAAAATATTATTCAACCTTGTTATGTCTACTTCTTGTAGGATTTGTCATTGCTAAAAAAAAGCCAATTTGGCTTAATTCATATAAACAAAAAGGGGCCGACTTTAATAGTGTGGTGGTGACCAATTTAAATGGGAACACTGAAAAGCTACCCCAATTAGGAAAAAATGCTGTATATATTTTTTGGGCCACATGGTGTAAGCCCTGTCACTTACAATTGAATATGTTTAAAAAATCTGTAGAGTCTGGTGAATTAAGTGGCAATAGTATTATTGCCGTGAACTTAGGTGAGCCAGTAGAAGTAGTTCGTAGTTTTCAGAAAAAACAAAGCTATCCATTTAAAGTGGTAATGACTCCTCCTGGAGTTGCATGGCATCATTTCAATGTAATGGTGACGCCAACAATAGCCTATGTATCAAAAAGTGGTAAAATAAATGAATTCTCATCGGGTCTGTCGCCACTAGCGGTTTTTCAAAGTAAAAAGTTTTTAAAATACTAACTTGGGTTTGTTTTAGATTGTGAACTTAAACCATCTAAAGCTGGACCATGGTAAGGTTGGTAAAACTAAAGTTTTTCCTGATTTCATTCGACATTTTTGTTGGTAAGAATTAAAATTATAGTATGTCTTTCAGGTTAATTACAATTTTAATTTTACTTATTTTTTCTTCAAACTGTACCACTCCAAAAGTTAAAAGTGATAATGCTACTCGTAGTTTATCTTCAGCTCAAAATCAATTTTATCAAAATATTAGAAAAGTGGTTGAAGAAAAAATCAATACATCTTTTTTTGTAAAGGAGTCTGTTTCTAATCAAATAGATTTTGAGTTTGATTTAGAAATGCAAACACCTCTGTTTAAAAAAAAATATAACTGAAATCTTAATTGAAGGATTTTCTAATTTATACAAAATTAGCCCAAACCTAAGTGAGCAGCTTGTTGAAAACTTTTTAAATCTTGAGCAAACAACGTTTTTAATAGAACCTTTTTTTAAAAATCAAAAAATAATACCTCGTGAATTAGGTGGTACAGGTCCTCTTTGGACATACGAGGGAGGGGAGCCTGATCTAAGTTTTATTATGAAAGCCAATAAAAATAAAAGTGTTGGTTTAATAATATTTAACTATTTCCATTTCTTTTTTGATAAAAAGGCTTCTGATTGGAAAAACAGAGGTTATCCTAATTTATTTTTTAGTAATAATATTCACCCGTACAATCGGGCGACCATTTTTCATGAATGGCTGCATGTGCTTGGAGTGGCTGAAGGTAAAAGTCATAATAATTTAACATTTCAGCAAATGGCGAGTGATCCAGTCTACTCATGCACCAATCTGGCGTTTCCAGATAACAGGACTCCCTCGTTTAAAGACTTCAGTCTCAAAGACAATAAAAACTACTCTATAACACCGGCTTCATGCCTTAACTGCTTAACTAAAGCAATAAGCGCAGTTATCCCCCAGGAAGAGTCTATCCAGTTCTGTAATACATATAGAAATTAAAAAATAAAATACTAGGGCCTATATTGAGAACCCAATATAAAATTATCTTAGTTTTTGGATTTCATTATTTAAATATGGACTGTATTTACCAATTTGGCTTACTTCCCTTAATAATTTGAAGGG
>CALLBC010000095.1 GCA_938001965.1 uncultured Bdellovibrionales bacterium
GCATAGTAGCCGTAGTCACCGTGACCTCCTAAGAGACCCTCGTCGTCCAAGAAGAGATGATCGTGTTAACAGAAGAGCAAGAGATCGTGCTGCTGAAAGACAAATTGAATGTATTGAAGACCAAGTAGAAAGAAGACGTCGCCGTCGCCACTAATTGGTTTTAATACATAAATGCAACCAGGAAAAGCAAGTGTCTGTAAGGACCTTGCTTTTTTTATGTGAAAAAATCTAGGATCACCTAACATTTTCAAAATAAATCTCGATCAAGTATCATAAATTGATTTGAAGTAATGCCGCAATATTTAGCGTCTAGGATATAGGTTTTGTTTGTATGTTATTTTAAACTTAGCCTAGTTATTCACGCAAACAGTTAAAATTAGATATACACTTAATAGATTAGCAATCATTTTAATACAAAGCTCTTTCTGGGATTTAGCGCTGGATGCTAATTCAAAAAGAGCCTGTATAATATACTAGTAAGAACTAAGCTTAGCTTTATCTTCTAAATTTAATTCTAAACCAATTCCATACTTCATTTGAAACCTAATATTATTTATAAGGTTTTGATTTCTCATAAGGCCATCAGACAAAGACTTCATATATAGTGCTCTAGTTCCGTACCAAATCTTTTCACCTTTATCTTGGTTAGCTAACATAATTTCATAGTAATTTGAATCTACGTCAAACCAGAGAGCTTCGACATTTTCAAAGTTTAGTTGAGTCGTGCAATCGTAATGATTAAGATTATTTGAAAATATAGCTAATGAATTATAGCCGTTGCAAAGTTGCTCGTATACTATTTCAGTTTGAGCTTGAGAAAAGAGCGCATTGCTATATTCACTTTTGAGATAATTTTTCACCTTAATTCTACCCATTGGACTTAAAGTTATTCTAGCTACAAGTGCTCTTAACTTACCTTCGCTCACAACAGAAGAGCTATAGTCGTCTGATGTAGACTCAATTTGTCTTAGGGTTTCTTTAATAATTAAAGCTATTACAGATTTATTACCAAGTTTTTTAAATTCACCTAAACAAATAATTGGTCCGTTTATATCTTTAACGTAAGTTGCAACTCTATTTAATGAAGTTGCTGTTGGTAATTTTTCTGAATTAACAGGGCTAATTTTTTTAGACTTACAAATAGTATCAAAATAAAAATTTAACAATTTAATTTCATCAGACAAAGCTTTTGCGAGGACTTTATTATTCTTTGAAAGTAATGAAAGGGTCTTGCTAAGCCCTGGGATCTGTTTAAGTAAATCTTTACCTTTTACGACAACAGAGTTTGTTCCTCTCATTTCATAGACATCAATATTAAGGTTATTAGCAAGTGGTGTGTCAACTAAGCTTTGGTTGGCTTCAAATAAACTAAGTAATAATGTTTGGCCATTGAGACTAACGCTCGTCCCGCCACCGCCATCCATACCACCAGCAGATGAAAACTTTGATTGAAGTAATAGGCTATTAATATAGTTTTTACTTTCAAAGTTAAATTCTTGAGTATTTTTGAATAATAAACCTTTCTCTTTTGGACTAAATCTAGAATCTTGGGTAAGGGCTGGGCTATTATAGTCAGTAAAAGTTTGCTTCGAGAGATCACTCCCTATGGCAAAAACAGAAACGAGGTTGGCGATAATGATTATTAGTATTTTTATTGTCTTCATTTATATACTCCTTAAGTATTGTTTTAAGCGTTTTAATACTAACAAATGTTAATATCGCAGCTTGTTGCCTATTTTTAAAGCAATAAGTCTAGTTTTGAAAGAGTTTTTAAGTAAAAAAGTATTGAAATATTTTACCTCTAGGTAAATAAATCCGATAATATACTGTAATGATTAATCTATTTTTGTATAAGAATTATAAGAAATACTCGCTAAAGAGAATAAGCTCTCTGCCTAAAAATGGTAGAGGAGAAATGGGTCGCATTTCAAGTTATCTAGGTGTTCATACAAGTTTAATAAGCCAAATATTTAAAGGGGATAAGAATTTTACTCTAGAGCAAGGAGAAGCCTTAGCTAGGTATTGGTCCCTTTTAGAAGTTGAAACGCAATACTGGTTGAACTTGATTTCTTTTGAACGTGCTGGAACTAAAAATTTAGAAGCGTATTATTTAAAAAATTTAAAACAAATTAAATTGAGCGAACAAAGGCTAGAAACACAAATTAAGTCTGATATAAAAATCACTGAAGAAGACAAATCAGAATTTTACTCAAGCTGGCTGTATTCATTATGTCGATTAGCAAGCTCAATCCCACAGTACCAGTCTGTTGAGACATTAGCAGAAGTTTGTAAATTAAATATTCCTGAAACTAAGGTTATAATTGAATTTTTATTACGAACTGGTTTGTGTAAAATGGAAGATGGAAAAATTGTGATGGGTCCTCAGACAACTTTCTTAGGGCAGGACTCGCCCTATTTACCAAGACATCATTTTAATTGGCGAATGTATTCAATACAAAGAGTACAGAGTATATCTAAGGACGAGCTCATGTTTACAGCACCAATATCTACGGATGAGAAATCATTCTCTGATATAAGAAAAATTTTTGGCCAAGCTATTCGAGAAATAAAAGATGTTGTTAAGGATTCAGACTCAAAAAAACTAGGATATATCGGTATAGATTTATTGAAAATAAAATAAGCAGTCATCATTTTTTTAACGACAGTAGGGCTCTCTTTTAGTAATTATCAATATTAAATATCGTTCAAAGGCCAGACCTAGCCTAAGTTCAATAGAAGTACTCAATCTTTAAAAAACACTCGCTTTAGTTTAATTGAGCAATAAAGCTACAGTCTACTCATAAACTTCTCTTCTGTGTGCAATTTTAACGATCAAAACCTTTTCAATTTTTTCATCTATTTTATAGATAACACGATAATCATCAACTCTTAACCTACGAAGACCTTTAAGTGAATGTCTTAGTGGTTTTCCAAAAGCAATCGGGTTAACAGCAAGTTTTTTTTCAATAGCTTTTTTTACCCTATTTTTTATAGGCAAGGAAAGTTTCGGAATTTGATTTTTCACAACATCTGGCAAGTAAAATATTTCGTACATTTACTTAAGACCAAGCATCTTCATGTTTTATAAGCTTAGCTTTCTTTATATCATCCAAAGCACTGTCTCCAAGACGCGAAAAATAGACATCCTCTTGCATTTCAAGAGCTTCCTCAACTAGGTCATGAGTAAGAGAGGATATTGACAGGCCTCTTTTCTTTGCTAGCTTATCTAGCTCTTTAAGAACTTTGTCTGACACTGGTATTTGTATACGCTTTTTAGATGTTGGCATATTTCACTCCTTAAAATTAAATGTACCAAAAGTTCACCACTTATTCAAGGGAAAAAGATACACTGTCAATTTCTGGTATGAAAAGCTCATTTCTTTATAAAAACAACACTCTTGGGCCACTCCTAGACCAACTTAAAAATAAGTACTCAATCATTAAAGTATTTTGATCTGAAGCAGGAAATCTTTTATTTCGGTTTAAAAATCATTAAGGTTAACCTAAGAAATAGGCAAGGGTTGCTATAGTAATAAAAATTAATATAAAAATAGCAATAAAAACTAGAGTCACTTTTGATGTGGCATTCATTCTATTTTTTTGCTTAAACTTACTCATAATTTTTATTCCTAATGCGTTAACCGAATCATCAATCTATTAATATAATTACGGTATTAAAAAAGTTTATACTTGTTACCTTCTGAAGTCATGGGAAAAATATTCTATGAGTTCCCTCATATCAAAGCCTTATAATTTAGGACAGCTCCTATTTACGGACTCGCTGTGTCCGTAAACAGGAGGTGGCTCCTAAATAAACACGCAGTCTATCTATAATTACAATAAGGAAAAATGAAATAAAAAAATCTAGACCCAATTTTTGGATTAATTTTATATTTTAAGACATAAAGGGAATCATCTATATCAAAATAGTCATCGAGTTCTTTGTAACTACTCAAAGACTTAGCATTAACACTGAAGGAAATGGAATTTAACTTGTGTTTAGCCCATGCTTGAACTAATGACGAATAATAATTATCCACGACATTAAGTTTATTTATTTCTTTAATTGATTCTTTATCAATGGCAGAAACTCCCATATTAGGAAAAGTCAAAAAGAATGGCTTATTCAACTCTTTAGATAACTTAAACTTAATAAATGACTTTGGACTTAAAATTGACCAATCTTTGTAAGTCCTAATTTCAAGACTATCTATTTCTATTTTAGCAGGAAAAATTTTTGAAAATTCAACTATTTGTTCTTCAAATATAGTTTTTATCAGTTTATCTTGATCTATATATAGGCTTTTAACTACTTCCTCGTGAACTTTATTATTATCTTTTAAAACTGTCGAATTATTAAAAATTTCATTAGTATTTTCAAATGGCTTTATATGCGCACTTTTAAGTATGTCTTTTAGATCATCAAGTTGATAATTTAACTTCGAAAGTTCATCTTGCTTATTATTGTAAGTCTTAAACAGTTTTTTTATTAAATTTTTGTTATTAGTAGGGTCCAAAATTAGTAGCTTAATATCTTTAAGTGGCAAACCAAGAGAACTTAAGCTTTGTATATAGCTTATTTTTTCTCGAAGCTCACTACTATATAGTCTATACCCAGAAGGTGACCTACTTGGTTTTATGAGACCAAGCTCTTCATAATGACGTAGCATTCTTGGACTTGTTCCAGTTGTTATACTCATTTCTTTAATGTTCATTCTTCCTCCTAATCTATAACTAAAATAAGGGGCGTCACAATGAGAAGGTTTAGTATTTTATAAAGAACTAGCCTTAAGATCATGTATAAGTATATTACAGTCAAGCCACTTGGACCTTCTGCTGAAAGCAGGTTCAAACTATTTTTTAATATTATTAGATAATGCTTAGTATTTTACTAAGGTTGAATTACAAATGTTTTAAAATACAAACGTTTAATTGCCTTTCTTCCCAAGGCTTTATTGGCTCGGTTTCTTAAAATAATTTTAGCCACCTTTTTTCCTTGAGGGGTGGATAGTTTTTCGTAAGTAAAAGACTCTAACTCTCTTTGGATTACATCTTGCACCATGTATTCTTTATTACTGACCATCTGTAATAATGAATTATTTTTTATATTTAAAAAGATCTCAAACATGCCCATGGCATATTTATGCTTTTCCGTTTGCTTAAGGTTAACCACTATTTTTTTTAAGAGTAAGTCCTCACCCAATTTTGGGAAAAAACTTATATAAGGCTTTAAATCATTTTCAGCTTTAAATTCAAAAGTTTTATCTGCCTGAGCAATCATAGACTCTGGCTTGTCTCTTGTAATAAACAAAACAACCCCCACAACACTTGCAAGAACACCAGCAACAATAGCTATCTTAAGCCATTTCGACAATGCCATAAACTTTGTTTTTACAAAGTTTAATCTGTTTTTCATTTGGCTTTTATAAAAACCAATTCGCTCTTTTAATGCCACGGCTCGACCTTTGTCCTTTTGCTGTCCAGAAACTTTAGTGTATAGATTAATACATTTTAATTAAAAACTAAAGTCCTGATGAGTCCATAATAAATGATTTTTTGCCTGCTAAGAAGACCTATTCCCACCCCCAATTATAGACAAATTTATTAGTTCGTATAAAATATATAAATAATGTTTAAAATAATTATGGGAAATCTTATGGATATAAATAAGGTAATTACAATAATAACTCTGTGCACATTAATCTCATCTTGTGAGTTAATGAAAAGGCACGAAAGCAGTGGCTATGCTGGAGCTGCTCCACCACCTATGTACTCAAGATCAACTGGCACAAATTTTAGCAAATCTCAAAGTAATGTTTCTTTGTCTGATTCGGAGGATTTAGCTAAAATGGAGTCTCACTTAACAACACAACAAGAGATCAAGCAGTACTATCACTATAAACCATTACTAAAAACGGACAGCAAACGAATTCAATTTCTGCAGCAGCCAGGAGTTGATGCAAGAAACAAATGGGTAAAACAATATTTGTTCCCACTTGTAAAAAAAGACTTCAACCAAAGAGAGCTTGAGATGATTGCAAAACGGGATATTACTGTTGGCATGAGCAGAAAGGCTGTTGAAGAAAGCTGGGGAAGTCCACTAGAAAAACAATCTGCCGGCAAAGCCATTCGCGGCAATGAAATGTGGATCTATAAAAAATTAACACCCACATCAAATGGGTACAAAACGGAATACAGACATGTCTATTTTGAATCAGGGCATGTCGCAGGCTGGGAAACTAAATAAACATTTAAACAACTGTTGAGGGCACTCCTATGAAAAAATCAAAACCATGGTGTAACTTTGAAGCTAAAGGCGGAATAAAAGTAAAAATTGACCGTGAAGATTTAGAACGAATTGAACAACACTCTTGGCGTGTACAAAGTAGTGTAAAGGGTGGAAAACCTAGAGTTGTAACCAGCGTAAAAAACAAAACGGGCTCATACAGAACAATGACCCTTGGGCAGTTCTTATTAAAGCCCAAAAAAGGAGATCAGGTTTTCCCAAGGCGTTATCAATCAAGCCTTGATTATAGAAAGTCTAACCTTATTGTTTGTAACATGAAGGAACGTCAAATCATGCTGCCAAAGCGTAAATCTAAAAATGCCACCTCAATTTATAAGGGTGTTTCATTTATTAAATCAAAAAATACTTGGCGAGCTCGAATTGAGTACAAAGGTAAGCAAATTTATATTGGCGATTTTGACACAGAAAACAAAGCCGCTCTAGCTTACAATAGAACCGCTAAGATGTATTACGGTGACATTGCTTATACGAACCCTGTTAACCGTAAAATTATTGACCGCAGCAAGTAACTGCTACTTCGGCTTACATATAAGGTACTAGACTCAACCTACAGTTTTGCAAATAAATCAAAATCATACTTTGCAGCCTACGTCATCCTAAACTTAGGCTATGTCATCCTGAACGCAGTGAAGGATCTCGCGCGTAGATCCTTCACTGCGCTCATCATGGCGTAGCATTCCATCATCGTGGCGTAGTAAAACTCTTTAATAAACTTCTCATTGAAATGCTCCTGGCATAGCTTGTGCTATTACCCTTAGTAATAACTAGTATACCAAGCTTTACTTACTGCCCTGATGTTTATTTTTTTTACATTCATTGTAATAAGTAAAATTTGTAGTTTTAAGCCCATTGAATATATAGATTTTTATGTACTGTTCTGGAGGACTTCCACACTCTGGCGAGACCTCGCAGTAGTAAATATCCATATAAGGAAATGGGCTATTTTTTTGCCTGATTAAGCCCCATACTAGTTGCACGTATATTGATCATTAAAAACCAATTGAAATCAGTAACTTAGAAGAATACAAAACCAACCCCGCCACCCCAAAGAGATTTGATGTCTTTAAACATAAGTGTTAGCTTTTACTCATAAATATAGCCCTAACCAATCAGGAAACTTATGGATAAATTTAATTTTTATATCGGCCCTTGTGTTATTGAAAGCGAAGAAATGTGCTTTCAAATAGCAGACTTTTTAGTGAATAATGTTGCTAGCCCTGATTTTAATATTACTTTTAAAGCCAGCTATGACAAAGCAAACCGCTCAAACATTAACTCTTTCCGTGGAATTGGAGTTGATAAAGGCCTTGAAGTCCTAGCAAAGGTTAAAGAAAAATTTAATCTACCTGTTTTAACAGACTGCCATCTTCCATCAGACACCGATAAAGTGGCCAGTGTTGTTGATGTCTTGCAAGTTCCAGCATTTTTATGCCGACAAACAGATATGATCCTTGCTGCAGCAGAAGCCTGCAAAAAGCATGGGTCTATTTTAAAAATTAAAAAAGGACAATTCTTATCGCCACCAGAAACTGAAAACATTGTCCAAAAAGCATCAGAGGTTTTACCTAAATCGCAAATTCTATTAACAGAACGGGGCACATCTTTTGGCTATAATCGCTTAATCGTGGATATGTCATCTTATAGCATAATGAAGTCATTTGGTGTAAAAGCTATTCACGATGCCACACATTGTGTTCAACGCCCAGGCGCCATGGGTACATTTACTGGTGGTGATCGCGACTCAATAGTACCTATCGCAAGAGCGGCCATTGCTGCTGGTGCTGATGGAGTATTTATGGAGGCTCACCCTAACCCGACGGAAGCACTTTCAGACAAGGCCACAGCACTTAACTTAAACGATGTTCCTAAATTAACTAAAGATCTATTCGCAATTCATAAATTGGTAAATAACTTATGAAACCAGAACTAATAGATAAATTAAAAAAAATAAAATTATTTTTATTTGATGTTGATGGAATTTTAACTGACGGAAAAATTATTTGGGATTCTAATAATAATGAATTCTTACGCACCTACCATATTCGTGATGGTTATGGCTTAAGACTACTTATTGAAGGTGGATATAAAGTTGGAATAATTTCTGGTGGAGATTCAAAAAATGTTCGAAAGCGTTTTGAAATTCTTGGAGCTCACTATATGTACTTAGGAAAGCTTGACAAAAGAGAGTCTTATCTAGATGCACAAAAAAAAGCTGGAGTTAATGATTCTGAAACACTTTATATGGGAGATGAACTTTTTGATACTCCCCTACTTAATAAGGCTGGGTTCTCAGCCACTGTGGCTGACACAACCGATGAAGTTAAAAGCTATGTTGATTATATTACTACTAAACATGGTGGCCATGGCGCCGTTCGTGAAGTGATTGACCATTTTCGTAATGCTGTTGATTTAAAAGCAAACATTAAAGATTTTGAGTAACCGCGGGCTTAAAGACTTTTTTATAAGTTAATACTTATTCCCGGTATTCGTCATTAAGAGGCGAAGCCGAAGAATATGCCATCAATAGCCTGGAAACCAATATTACTCAACTGGATGTAATACCAGCCTTAATAACTAATTTGTTAGTAACTGGTTTACAAAAGCTCTATTAAAAAATACCCTAAGTATTCAATAGATAAGGGGTTATTTATGAAAACAGCTTTAGTTACTGGCGCCGATGGTTTTATTGGCTCTCACCTTACAGAATATCTTGTTAGCAAAGGTTATAAAGTGAGAGCGCTAAGCTTATACAACTCCTTTAATACTTGGGGTTGGCTAGAAAACATAAAAGACATAGATAAGGTGGAAGTTGTCAGCGGTAATATTATTGACCCTCATTTTTGCCAAACACTCACTGAAGGCATTGATGTTGTCTTTCATTTAGCAGCCCTCATTGCCATTCCCTTTTCCTATGTGGCACCTAGTACCTATGTAGATGTAAATGTAAAAGGAACAACAAACCTTTGCCATGCTGCTTTAAAAAGCAAATGTAAACTAATGGTTCATACCTCTACAAGTGAAGTTTACGGAACTGCTCAGTATGTCCCAATTGATGAAAAACACCCTCTTCAACCCCAGTCACCATATAGTGCTAGTAAAATTGGAGCTGATGCCATCGCTCAAAGTTTTCAAAACTCTTTTAATTTACCATTAGTTGTTGCAAGACCATTTAACACTTATGGCCCAAGGCAGTCAGCTAGAGCAGTAATTCCATCCATTATTACGCAAATCTTAAGTGGTAAAAAAGAAATTATGCTTGGTGATGTTTCCCCAACCCGTGACTTTAACTACGTACTAGATACAGTGCGTGGCTTTCATATGTTATCAGAGTGTAAGGATGCCATTGGCGAAGTTGTAAATATTGGTTCTAACTTTGAAATCACAGTGGGTGATACTTTAAATTTAATCAAAGAGATTATTGGCTCCGATGTAACCTTCACTCAGGACCCACAAAGAATTCGTCCTAAAAACTCTGAAGTGTTTAGACTGTGGTGTGATAATACTAAAATCAATAAACTCACTGGCTTTAAACCTGAATATGATATTAAACGCGGCCTTACAGACACCATTGAATGGTTTAAAAACAAAGACAATCTGTCACTATATAAAGCAGATATTTATAACGTATAATTATTTACTTGGGTCTGTTGATAATTTATCTAGTTAGTTAAGGGGCTAGATTGGTTTAGATTCGAGTTAAGGTTAAAAATTGAACCGGAAGTGTGGCAAAGCCACATTGAGGATTCAATATTTAAACTTAGCGAAGAAAATAAGCCGAGATAGGCACTTAAATGACAAGATAAATTATCAACAGACCCTAGTACTTTAGTCCTAGTTCAGTCCTTTTTTACAGCGACTTTTGTAGACTTATTATTTTATAAATAGCGGAAACTTCTAAGTAATATTAAAATATGAGGACGAGTTGACGTTTCCTCTAGTTAGTTAAGAGACTTTATGAAACCTCAACACGTCCTAGTCATCTTAAGAGGTTTACATGAAAATTTGTTTTATCGTTGGCACCAGACCCGAAGTTATTAAAGTAGCTCCTTTAATTTTAGAAGCACAGAAAAGAAATATTCCATTTTTTATAATTCACTCCAATCAACATTACAGCCCCAATATGGATGCAATATTTTTTGAAGAGTTAAAGTTACCTAAACCAAATTATAATTTAGAGGTAGGATCAGGAAAGCACGCAAACCAAACTGGTAATATTATGATAAAAATGGAGCCCATTTTAGAAAAAGAAAAGCCAGACTGGGTTATTGTACAAGGTGACACAAATACAGTTTTAGCTGGTGGACTATCTGCTAGTAAAATAAATATTAAAGTGGCTCATGTTGAAGCCGGCTTAAGATCATATGACCGAATGATGCCTGAAGAAACTAATCGAATTGTAACCGATCATTTATCTGAAAGATGCTTCGCCGTAACTGCTAAACAAGAGGCAATTTTAAAGTCTGAGGGTATCTCACCAAAAAAAATTATTACCGTAGGTAATACCATTGTTGATTCTGTTTTACACATCTGTGAAAAAGGAGACAGCCAAATACTTGAAAAGCTATCTCTCAAAGAAAATGAGTTTTTCTTAACTACCCTACACAGAACTAAAAATGTTGATAACAAAGAAAAGCTACAGCAACTTATTAATCAAATTGACGAAATCGCGCAAAGCTACAGTGTTAAAATTGTATGGCCTATACACCCGCGCACAGACAAACAGATTAAAAACTTTAATATTAATGTGCCTAAAAGCATAATGCTTATTGAGCCAACCAACTACTCTGATTTTGTAACCTTAGAAAAAAATGCTAAATTAATACTAACTGATTCTGGTGGTGTCCAAGAAGAGGCCTGTATTTTAAAAACACCTTGCGTAACATTGCGTGAAAACACTGAACGCCCAGAAACAGTTGATGTTGGAGCAAATATAATTGTGGGCTTTGATAGTAAAAAAATTCATGCTGCCATTAAACACTTTCTAGACATGAAAACATACAACTGGGAAAACCCATTTGGCGATGGCACCACATCTAAAAAAATTATTGATGAGGTTTTAAACTACGATAAAGGTACAAATAGAAATACTGAAAAATATGACATCAACCTGATTGGCTTAGGTTATATGGGGTTACCTTTAGCGGGTCTTCTCGTTGAAGCTGGACATAATGTGCATGGTGTGGATATTAACCAAAATAAAGTGGATACAATTTTAAAAGGAGAATGCCCTTTTGATGAACCTGGCTTGCCCGAGTTAGTTAAAAGGTCTGTTAACCTTGGGATGACAGCATCGTTAAAGCCAAAGCCTGCAAAAGTTCATATAGTTTCTGTTCCAACACCACATAAAGATAAGTCCTGTGACTTAAGCTATGTGATATCTGCCTGTGAAGCTTTAGGGCCAATAATTAAAGATGGTGACTTAGTCATTGTTGAATCAACAATTAAACCCACAACCTGTAGCCATTATGTAAAACCTATCTTTGATAAGTTAGGAGTTAATGCCCTCATTGCCCATTGCCCAGAAAGAGCTATCCCTGGGCACACATTGCATGAACTAAAAAATAATGACCGCATAGTTGGTGGACTTACCGATGAGGCCACCGAACTTGCCACAAAGGTTTATGCTAGTTTTGTAAACGGAGAAATATTTAAAACTACAGCCACAACAGCTGAAACTTGTAAGCTATTAGAAAACACATTCCGTGATGTAAACATAGCCATTGCCAATGAGTTTGACCAAGTCTTACAGGAAATTGGTGTGAATAGCCGTGAAGCCATCTCACTTGCCAACCGACATCCTAGAGTTAATATTCTAACCCCTGGAATTGGCGTTGGTGGGCATTGCATAGCCATTGATCCTTGGTTTTTAATTGAGAACATAAAAGAAGCACCACTCATTCGAACTGCAAGAAAAGTAAATGATGAACGCCCCCATGTTATTGTTGAGCGCATGTCAGAGCATCTAAAAGGGAAAAAGAAAGTGGGAATACTTGGCGTATCCTACAAAAAAAATATTGGTGACATGAGAGAAACTCCTGTTACAGAGATCGTCAATGACTTGGTTAAAAAAGGGTATGAAGTAAAGTTTTTTGACCCCCTGGTTGAAGGAGAGTTTCATGTGCCAGCCTGTAACTCTATTGATGAAATCGAGACATGGGCTGATGTTATTTTTGAAATGGTTGACCATGATGTCTTCAAAAAATTTAAAAATAAGATTTCCTATAAGGAGCTGTAAACTCAATGACTATTATATTTAAACAATTGTTCCAATTAATTCATTTACTTAACTCAGATAAAGGGCATAAATCAATTGCCATGGGCATAGCTTGCGGCTTTATCTTAGGTATGACTCCCAATCTTTCATTACAAAGTGTACTCATATTTATTTGTTTATTTCTATTTAGAATTCAAATTGGGGCTGCTCTTTTAGCATCATTCTTTTTTGCGTTTATTGCTTGGCTTTTAGATCCAGTTTTCCATAGCGTTGGCAGTCATATATTAGAAATGGATGCACTAAAAGGTTTTTTCACAACTCTTTATAACCAGCCTATTTTACCACTCACTCGCTTTTATAATAGTATCGTAATGGGCTCCGGAGTTGTTTCATTTTTACTGGCTCCCCTTGTTTACTTTGTTTCAGTCAAGTTCGTCTTAAAATATAGAAAGTCCGTTGTTGAACGCTTTGAAGGAACAAAATTCTGGAAAGCGGTTAAAGTATCAGCACTTTATAAATGGTATACAAAATACGAGGCATTGAATGGGTAAAACTAAAAAGAAAAAAAGTATCATACGATTTGAAGCAATTATTCCCACTTTAATTATATTCCTAGTACTTACACTCTATTTCATTTTTTTCTTTGATAAAAATATGAAAACAGCATTTGAGTGGTCTTTAACAAGAGCACATGGCGCTGAGGTAAATATTGGCAGCTTTAAATCAAAGTTAAAAAATCTTCATCTCGAAATAAATGATGTGCAGTTCACCTATGACAAAGACCCTACTTTAAATGTTGTTCAATTCAATACATTAAGCTTAAACCTTTTATGGAAGGCTATATTACAAGCTAAGTATATTATTCCACAGGCGGATTTAAAAAATATACAAACAATGATTCCGAGAAAGTCTATAGGCAGAGTACTACCCCAATCTGAACGCACAGGCTATCGTGGGATGAGCAATAATATTAAAGAACAAATTAAAGAACAAGTGGATGGAAACATCCTTAGTGATTTACTAGCCATTTCAAAAGGCACCGATGTTAATGATCAACTTAAAAACATACAATATGAGCTAAAGACGGATCAAAAGGTCAAACAGCTTGAAAAAGAGCTTAAGCAAAAAGAAGCCGAGTGGAAAGAGCGTATAGACAAGCTACCAAAGAAAAAAGACCTAAAAGAATACGAGGCAAGATTAAAGGGAATCAAATTAAAATCAAAAGATATTAAAGACATTGCCAAACAAGTGGCTGCTGCCTCTAGCCTATTAAAAGATGTGAAAGGAGATATTAAAAACTTTGAAGACACTTCAAAGAATTTAAAATCTGATGTTTCAAATTATAAAAAAGAAATTAATGGTATTGATGATTTAATTAAACAGGACCTTTCCAGTATTAAAAAAAAGCTAAAGCTCCCATCCTTAGATAGCGAAAGTATATCAAAAGGAATTTTCTTCCCAATTATTGAAGCAAAACTATTGGAGTTTAAACGCTATATCGCTATGGCCCAAAGCTACTTCCCAAAGTCTGACAAAAAAGAAGGTGACGAAGGAGAAACCATTTCCCCTCCTGAGCGTGGAAAAGGTAAAAATTATTACTTCCCAAAGAAAAACTCATACCCTAAGTTTTGGATTAAAAATGCCGACATAACATCAACCACTGGTAAAACTGAGTACAGTGGCAACTTTAAGGGTAAAATTACTAATATCACAAACAACCCCAAGCACTTAGGCTTACCAATTAAAGCTGTGATCAAAGGTGACATTCCAAAACAAAAAATTTCTGGCATTGATGCTTTAATTACAGTGGATCACACTGGGGATAAGCCTGTGGAAAAAATGGAGTTCACTGTTGGCAGTTACCCCACTAAAAACTTAATACTCTCAAAGTCTAGTGGATTAAGTATTGAAATATTAAAGTCTCTGCTGAGCAGTAAAATCACTGCCTTTCACAGCAATGATAACATTAAGTTTAATCTCAATAACCAATTTAACCAGGCTGACTACAAAGTGGATGCTAAATCTAGCACCACTAAGCAGCTAGTAATACAAACACTTAAAGAAATGGCTGCCCTCACCCTAAATGGCTCCATAGAAGGCACTTGGAAGAAGTTTAAACTCAGTTTAAACTCGAACCTTGGTAAAGAAATTGTTAATGCCATACAGGGAAAAATTAAAGGAAAAATCAAAGAGGCTGAAACTAAGTTAAAATCAAAAATTTTTGCTGGTGTTAATAAGAATAAAAAGAAATTACAAGATCAATTTAATAAGTTTTCAGTGGGATCATTAAGTGAGCTTAAGAGTAGAGAAGATTATTTAAAAAAAATTAAGGAGGAAGCCACTAAACTTAAAAGTGCAAAGCCTTCCCTTAAAAACATTGATAAGAAAAAGCTACAAGATAAAGGTAAAAAGTTATTAAAAGACTTATTTAACTAATCATCTACAGATATTACATATTCAAATTATATAAAAAAAGGCTTTCATATAAATATGAAAGCCTTTTTAAATTCAATATAAACTGCTAATTATCTTCTGCGACGCTCTTCGCGAGTAGAAATATCAATAATTGTTAATAGTTTATCAGTAACTGCTAAGAAGTTAAGATTTTCAATATCTCTTAACACACCTCGAGCAAGTCTTTCAATGCGGTCTAACTTTCTTTCAGAACGAGCACAAGAGTTACGCTCTTGAACAGCAATAGCAGAATCTTGTAGGCAAGATACCGATTCACTTGCTGGCCACATGCCTGAGCAGATTTTTAATTCAGCAGAATCAAACTCTTTATTAGAAATAGCAGATAAACAATTTTTTACCTCTTGAGCTGGCCACATTCCAGAACAAACTTTAGTAGCGGCTTCATCAAAATGATTTCCTCGCACTATACTCATACACTCTCTAACTTCTGAATCAGGCCACATTTCTTGGCAAACGCTCATTGCTGGGTTGGCAAATACAGATGCAGAAAATAAAAAAATGGCAGTTAAAATAATTGACTTCATGGGGGCTCCTTAAATTATTTGTTATTGATTTAAGGTAGTATAAGTCACAAAAGCTATTTCACAATTGGGCTTGTAAATAAAATAAATTGTAGATAAGTTCAACAGAACGTGTAAGGTACTGATTTTAAAGAGGTATTCTTAAAACAAATATAGTCCTCTATTAAAAAAACTACAATTCATACAAAATTAATCTAGAACAATAACAGCTGTGCCAGACATTTTATCATACCATCCTTGCTTTTTTTTATCCCAAATAATCCAAAAAAAGCCGAGGAATAAGGGTATTATTCCTACATAGTAACCAAGGTAGCGTATCAGCAGACGTCCTGTGGGCACCTTTCCACCTGTATTCACATCAACAACCTCTAACTTTAGCACCATTTTGCCCGGGGTTGCTGATTTAAAAAACCAAAAACCCACAGTAATAATCACTGGCATTATATATTCAAAGAAAAACTGTGTGGCTGAATACTGTGATGTTAGTGAAAATACATTGCCTTTAATCAAATACAACACTGTATATAAAATTCCAAACATCCAAATTGAATCAAGGATAAAAGCCAAGAACCTAATACCAAAACCTGCATAATTCATTTCTGTAGTTTGTTCCATTTGCACCTTCATTTATAGTGTTATTTGCACAGCACAGTGATCTGAAATAAATCGTTTATAAAAACTTACATTATTAAAAGGTTCAGACACAGACCCCCAGTTACATGGACCATACACCTCATGAGTTTTTATCTCCACTCCCCTTGACCATACTCTGTCTAAAAGCCTTTTTGCGAAGCTTAGGTAAGTGTGAGAGTCTGTACCATTTTTTGACTGTACATAATTTAATGGGGCTAGTAATTGATCAAAGATTTCACTATCATCATACTCTCTTTCAGTTGATAGTTTATCATAAGTATTAACATCACCAATGATTATAGTATTTTCCCCTAAAAGACTCGAGTTTGCTAGGGCATTGATTTGCTTAATACGAATATCTGTACTGGCGCGTTTAGCTTTTAAATGAACCCCAGCAATAGCTATTTCTTTGCCTTCATATTTTATATTAAGAATCATGGCCGGCCTTAACCCAGGACTATTTAATTGCACAGCATACTCAACAGAACTTGAGATTATAAACTCAGGCTTTGAACAAATAACCACATGCTGATGAGTAATTTTTTGAGAATGATAAGTGAAGCAAGTGTAATTCAATAATAGAGCAGAAATTCTAGCACTGTCTGTAACTTCTTGGAAAACAAATACATCACTTTCAGGAATCTCTTCAGTTAAAAATTGTTGGATGCGCTCATCTCGATACTCATCATCTTGACTGCCTTCTAATATTCCACCACGTCCATACCATTGTATATTCAAACTGGTTATTGTTAAACCCCATACTGCTGGAGAAGATAGTAATAGTGCCGTCCAAATTAGTACTTTCATAGATGTGCCCTCCGAGGCTTATTGTTTAATTTTATTTTAACTTAAAAGTGTACTTAACCATTCATTAGAATTTTTTGGCCTCATTTCTTCTGGAGTCATTAAACCCGTTTTTAAACCTTGATCCCCACAGTCACTATTTTGCCAAAGCTTTTCTTTAAGCTGCACTAAGTCCTTAGTTAAACTAAATGCTTTGGAGTTATTACCTCTCATTACTTTAATCACTTCTTGTAAGGTGACATGCTCAATGCTTTCATCCCAACAATCATAGTCAGTAATAAAACAACAAGGCAGATAAGGCAGCCCTGCTTCACGCATTAAAGCAAACTCAGGAAAGTGAGTCATGCCAATGATATCAGCCCCCATTGAACAGAACCATTTAGACTCTGCCACCGTTGAGAAGTAAGGCCCTTCAATACAAACATAGGTTTTTTTAAAGTGACTATCCCAATCTTTATCTTTAGTTTTATCAATAGCAAATTCAAGCATACTATGACAGATCGGCTTAGCTAAGGACACATGCCCTACTAACCCCTCACCTAAAAATGTATGTTTTCTTAACCCCTTGGTGCGATCTATGTATTGCGTTGGTATAACCATATCACCAGGCTTAAATTCTTTCGCTAAACTACCCACTGCTGAAAAAGAAACTACAGCTTTAGCACCATGCTTTTTAAAGTTATAGACATTGGCTCTAAAGTTAATTTCTGAGGGCAATAGCTCATGATTGGAACCATGCCTTGATAAAAACAAACATTCCACACCATCAATTTTTACTTTTTTAAAGCCACTGGATGCTTTACCAAAAGGAGTGTCTGTAGATAACTCTTCGACCACTTCAAATCCATCAAATTTTTCAAAACCAGATCCACCAATGATACCTAACATTGCATATCCTTTATATTTTTAATTGTTTCTTGGTTATAAACACCATTATCTAAAATCCAACCTGTAACAAGCTCTGCAGGTGTTACATCAAAAGCTGGGTTACAAACACTTACACCCTCTTTTTTAGCCCACTGAACAAGTCCGTAATGGCCTTTAACACCCTTTAATTCAACAGCATGTCTTTGTTCAATTGGAATTTGCTCACCAGTAGGACATTTAAAATCAATGGTTGTATAAGGGGCTGCCACATAAAAATCGACCCCATGGTGTTTACATAATACTGCTAAAGAGTAGGTTCCAATTTTGTTGGCAAAGTCACCATTTAAAGCAATACGATCTGCACCAACAATCACCTTATCAATTTTTTTAGTCTTCATTACAAAGCCAGCCATATTGTCGCAAATTAAATTATAAGGCACTCCTAGCTTATCAAGCTCCCATGTAGTTAAGCGTCCACCTTGTAACAAAGGCCTTGTTTCATCCACATAAACATGAATGTTTTTCTTTTGAGTATGAGCTTTATTAATAACACCCAAAGCTGTACCCATACCGGCTGTGGCAAGCCCTCCAGTATTACAATGGGTTAAAATAGTTTCACCATCTTTAATTAAGGCGGCCCCATGACTACTAATGCTTTCACAAAGCTCAACGTCTTCAGTAAAAATTTTAATAGCCTCAGACTCTATAGTTTCAAAGCTATAATTTTTATCTGCAACAGCGATTAAGCGATCAATGGCCACCATTAAGTTTACAGCTGTTGGGCGACTCTCCCCTAAATACATGGCTTTACTTTTAAATAGTTCAGCACTTTTTTCAGTTTTAGCATAAATAGCTAAGCTAAGTGCTGCTGCCACTCCAATTAAGGGGGCCCCTCTCACTTTTAATGTTTTAATAATTTGAAACATTTCATCTGGAGTATTTACTTCAAGCCAGGTTTCATCAAATGGCAAAAGGGTTTGATCTATTAATTGTAATTTTGAATCTTCGTACTTTAGTGAAATGGATTCCAACTTCATAATGTTTTAGGTCCTATTTTTTTTCTCATTTCTTTAAGGGCATTTACTTCGTCTTGAGGTAAATGGGTTAACTCCTTTAAACTTTCTGATAAATATAAAATTTGTGCTGAATGCTCCAGTCGCTCCATACCCATGGCTGCTTCTTCTAAACTTTCACCCCAACTCAAAGCCCCATGGCGAGCTAGTATCATCAAACGACAGTCCGGCAAAAATGGCTTTAAGTTATCACCCATGGCCTGTGTTGATGGCCTAGCATAGGGAATAAAAGGTATCTTGCCAGCAGCTAATATTACTTCTGATAAACAAGTTGCTGGTAGTTCTGTAAGCTCAGGATGAGACACTGTCCATGCAATGGCATGGGGAGGATGAGCGTGAACAACAGCTTTAGCCTCTGGGCAAGACTTATAAACTTGTAAGTGCATTAATCGTTCACTGGATGGGTTGCCAGACTTTACATTACCATCAATATCAATAATACAAATGTCCTCTGCCTTAGCACTAGCTTTTGAAACACCTGAAGGGGTTATCAGAATTTCATTATCTGAGACACGATAGCTGATATTACCATCGGCGGCTGCCAACATATTTTTTGAGTATAGGTTTTTACAAACTTGGATAATTTGTGCTGAAAGGTCACCCATGGCAGCACTTTGCTTTAAAATCTAGGGTTTGGTCAACGAAAACCCCCCACCCATAGTGTTTATTTGCCTTAAAATTAACTTGGTAGCCTTATGTATCAGTAAATTGAGTTTGGCGCGGGGCTGCCTGAGTTTTAGACATATTATTAACGCTAGGAACCTAGATGAAACCTCAACAGATACTAGTTATTAGAAATAAACTTTAGATGATTATGAATTACATCTTTTTTATTATTCCAATTAATATTCACAGCTGGTGCAGTACTATCATCAGTGGCTGGTCGATCAAGCTTGTAGGGAGAGACTGGCATCTTAAATTTTTCATTTTCCCAAATATTTGAAAATGAGCTTCGAACTTCACTAGCGCACATATCACTTGCACAGTATGTATAAAACTCTTTTGGAAGTCTTTCAAACTGCCAATTTATATCACCCTTATTATCAATAAGAATGGAAGGGTAAAGGGCTAAGTAAGAGTTGTTAAAATGGGACTCCATAAACCTTGGCACCGCCACAGAGTAAGACTTCATCGGAGCACCAGCATCTTTTAGTAGTTTCATAAGGTAGCCAGAGCAGTTGCCTCTTAGAAAGTTATATGACTTATCTTTAACTTTGTTTGAAGAATTAAAAAAGGAGTTATTAATTAAAGAGATTAGTTTGTTTTTAGTTTCAGTAGTTAACTGGAGTGGTAGGCGATAAATTCTACGATTGCTACGAGTAATATTATAATCAATGGTATCACTCAACCTCATTAAGTCAGTAACAAGCTCTAGTTTAAATAGTGACTTTATAGAGTATGCAACCTTGTTCAAGCCCCCTGCTCCAGGCCCTTCAGATGTGGCATAACCAATTACATAATCATTACTAGTAAAGCCATTACGACTCACTAACCTTAAAGAACTATGGCCAAAATAACACTGCATGGAGTTTTCACATTGGCCAATTATTAATAATTCAGCACCCATAATATCGTCAGCATCAATTTGGGCTTGGGCAAATAGTGGTAAACAAAGGATAAGTATGGTCGAAATTATAGCTTTCATTTAAATATCTCCAGAGGGTTAGAACTAATGTTAAATACAATTTTTATACCAAGCCATAAGGGGCTATAACCTATGTAATTAAGCCTTGAGCACTTATATAAAAGATCTGATAGCTTGCCTTGTGTGTATAAACTTACAACTCTGTAATAATTATATGGCCACCCTTCATTATACATGTCACCAGCTATTCTTGTTTCATTAAGCCATAATTCAAAGTAGGTTATAACCATGGATCATATAAAGTACTCACTATCAGAGAATGTTTTAAAAATTATTGAGGGGCTACTTCGTCAATATGAAGTTAATTTTTCATCGCCCAAAAAAATCTCAGAAGCAATAATCAACCTTTCAAACAACTATAAAAACGAACTTTCAGATCATTCAAATATTTGGAGTAATAGTAACTTTGTAAAAGCTTATATTACTTATTTTTTACCATTAAATATTTTACGACTCACTTCAGTTTTAAACGAGGTGAGCAATTACATAGAGTTTGATGTCCTATCAGCAGTGTTTGATTACGGCAGTGGCCCTGGGACCAGCCATTTATCTTTAAAAAACATAAACTCAGAGCCCCATACAATTTTTAATTTTGATAAATCTAAAACGGCATTAAAAATTCATGAGTCATGGACAAATCATAAAAATATAGATTTCACTTCTGACATCAGTAAATGGCAAAATATAACCCCTAATAGTCTTGCAATATTTAGTTATGCCTATAATGAGCTTAAAGACTTTCCAGAGCTAATTAGCAAACATGACCATTTATTGATTGTTGAACCTTCTAATCAGCTGCCAGCTAGGCGCTTGCAAAAGCAACGCAAAAAACTAAATGATATGGGCTACCAAATTATTGCCCCATGCACTCACCAAAAAGAATGCCCTTTACTAAAACATTCTAAAAAAGACTGGTGCCATAACAGAGTGTTTACTGAGCTCCCCTATTGGTTTGCTGATATTGAAAAATTCATTCCCATGAAAAATTCAAATATCACCTACTCGTACTTGTTTGTTTCTAAAACTATTACTCCGAAAACTTCACCCAATGTTGGACGTGTTATTGGCGACACTCTTAAAGAAAAAGGGAAGACTCGACAAGCCTTTTGCCGTAATGATGAAAGGGAGTTTTTATCCTGGCTTAAAAAAGACGGCAAGCCTACAGAACTTGTCCGTGGACACTTGTATGAACTCAAGTCTGATTATGAAAAAAAAGGAAATGAGTTAAGAAAACCTTAACTAGTAAGCCCCAAACTTCGGCATTAATATTTTAAAAATTTCATCCTTGCTTTAGCCTCTGAGTGCGCTTACGGCAGCATCGCGTCTTCGCACTCTGTCACCCTTGCGGGTGAACACAGCGCGGATACGCGAAGCGCGACGCGATACTCAGAGACTAAAGCAAGGATGAAATTTTTAAAATATTAATGCCGAAGTTTGGGAGACTAAGAGCTAAAGTGTTGGCCTTGGTAAAGGCTATTATCTTTCATATAATCTAAAATATACTGATAATTATCCAGTTTACTCTTGGCCCACTCTGGCGCCACCAGCTCCTCGTGTCGGCTTGCCACTGCGGCTAAGCGGTGGACAGCAATTCCTGGACGCAAATGCTGTAAAAATAAACCAGCATGCCTAGTGTACTCTTCCCTGGAGATCGGCTTAAATTCACCTGCGTTAAAGTCTTCTTCTAAAGTGGTATTTTTTAAAACATGAAGGTTATGGATTTTAACATTATCAATTGGCAGTTCTGAACATTTCTTTGCAGCCATAATTATGTCTTCATCTGTTTCACCGGGCAGGCCAAACATTAAGTGAATACCTAAATCCACCTTAGGACTATTTTTTCTTATACGCTCAACAGCCTTTACTGATAACTCCGCCGTATGACCTCTATCCATCCATAGTAACTGCTTCTCATCAAAACTTTGCACTCCAAGCTCAACAGATAAGAAATACCCTTTATCTAAATACTCATTCCATAATTCAAAAACCGCTTGCGATAAACAGTCTGGCCTTGTGCCAACAACAAAACCTAAGACATCATCAAACTCACTAGCAATATCAAATTGTTTTTTTAACTGAGAGGTTTTAGAAAATGTATTGGTATAGGCCTGGAAATAAACTAAAAATTTATTAGCATTAAAGCGCTTTCCCATTCGATCTTTTGTTACAATAATTTGGTTTTTAATTTCTAAGTCACGAAACTCTGGAAAGGCCGCTGAACCCCAAACATCACAAAAATTACAAACCTTCATCCCCTTTAAGCCTTCTCGGTTAGGGCAGGTTTGCGCCACACTTATTGGCACTTTATAAACCTTTTCACCAAATTTATTTTTGTAAAACTGGCTAATTGGGTAATAGGGAAATCCATTCCAATGGGTTACTTTGCTCATAATTATTTACTAGCATAGAGACCAAGCGGAGTCACTGCTTTAGGATAGTTAATAATAGAAGTAATATCAATTAGTTATAGTACCATCAGCTAAGCAAATACTTTTAAACTTCAAAACTATTGACTTTGTTATCGAGTTACGATAACATCGGTACATGATAAGTAGCTTTGGCAGCAAGCTAACAGAAGATATTTTTTACGACCGCAAAACTAAGGAAACTCGAAAGTTTCCATCTGAGCTTTATCGTGTTGCTAGAAGAAAGTTGCTTTACTTATATGAGGCTGAAGGCTTGAAAGATCTTCGTGTACCTCCTAACAATAGGTTAGAGGCTCTGAAAGGAGATTTAAAAGGCTATTATTCAATTCGAATCAATAAACAATGGCGAGTTGTATTTAAGTGGTCGAATCAATCAGCTAGCAATGTAAGGATAATGGACTACCATTAAGTGAGGTTAAAATGACTATTAAAGCACCTAAAAATCCGTTCCATCCAGGAGAAATTCTTTTAGAAGAATTCATTGAGCCCAATGAGTGGACGCATACATTTGTAGCTGAGCAGTTAGGCTGGACAAAAACAAAACTCAGTGAGTTAATCAACAAGAAACGTGGTATCACAGCAGAAACTGCTTTAGACCTATCTGAGTTTCTTGGAACGACAGCAAAGCTGTGGATGAATCTGCAAGCCACTTTTGACCTAGATAAGGCAAAGAAAAAAAGAGCTGCTTAATTGAGTACTTCTTTTTGAATTAGTCTAGGGTAGCTTATGAGCGTTATTTGGGTAATAATTCAATTATTGGGGCATAATTTGCCGGAAAATATCATTGATTTTTATCAAACCCAATAACCTATTAATGTGTACTCTGCTAGGTCTAGACTATCCGCATTTTCTTTGTTAAAACCTAAGCAAGGAGCGCCGATGAAGAGAGTAGTATTTATTTTAATTTCCAACTCATTATTATTTATGAATATTGCTAATGCCTCGATGCCCCCAAAAGAGTTTTCAAAGAAATATGATGCTGAATGTGAAAGGTATACAACAGAATTAAATATTCTTAAGTCTACCGACAGTAATATTGAAGGGATTAAGAATACTATTAATCTTGGAAGAAATCTTTTAGAATTTATTTCTGAATCTGAACATGAGTCTTTGGAGAATTATAAGCAATACTTGTCAAAGATAAAAAGTAAAATTAAAAATGAAAATAATTTTTTTTAAAAGAGATTTATAAAATTTTTAATAATAAATCTATTGTAAACATTAATAACCTTAGCTACACCCCTATTTCAAACTTTTCCTGCTGGCAATTTTTACTTCCTAAATATACATCATTAATTAGCTCATTTTCATATCGACTCAAATACAAAGTGCCAGTGGAAGTTTTAAATAATTATAAAGAAAATTTTAAGCTATACTTAAACTTAAATGGTCGAAGCTTCATGCCCCAAACTTTAATTGATCCATTCCATTTAGCAATATCACGTTTGATTTTAAAGAACCTAACTTCTCATGAAAGGGAGAAAGTGAAAAAAATTGCTGAGTACACTAGGGTGTTATCAAAAAATAATGATGAAGTGGCAAAGCATTTCTTAAACTTTAAAAGTGATGACTCTCCAAGTTTGAGTAATAAAATAAGTTTTGCTATTTCGACTTTCTTCAATTTTAATGACTTCCAAGTTAAGTCGGGTAAATTGGTCAAGGATTATGTAGAGCGAGCAAAATCTCTTTCTGCCTCGATCAAATAAAACTTAACTAGTCTAAGTTTGAAATAACATACAAACAAAACCTATATCCTAGACGCTAAATATTGCGACATTACTTCAACTCAATTTATGTGACTTTATTGAGATTCATTTTAAAAATGTAAAGTGATCCTAGATTTTTTCACACAAAAAAAGCAAGGTCCTTACAGACGCTTGCTTTTCCTGGTTGCATTTATGTATTAAAACCAATTAGTGGCGACGACGACGTCTTCTTTCTACTTGGTCTTCAATACATTCAATTTGTCTTTCAGCAGCACGATCTCTTGCTCTTCTGTTAACACGATCATCTCTTCTTGGACGACGAGGGTCTCTTAGGAGGTCACGGTGACTACGGCTACTATGC
>CALLBC010000096.1 GCA_938001965.1 uncultured Bdellovibrionales bacterium
AGGGCTAGTTACTATTTATGTTAATGAAGTAACTAGCCGATATATGAACGTAAAATAAATTTTTAAGGGGAAGACTATGGATAAGGGATATAAATCACCAATTCTTTTTATAATAGGCGGATTACTTACAGTAATTTTTGCTTTTAATAACTGCGGACTTGGTTTTGAGTCAAACAGCAGTAGTAGTGATGCAGTTTCGACCTTAGGCTTTAATAAGCTGGGTAACTATTTAGTAACTACTCATTATGATAGTAATGGGGTGGCTCAGTTAAGACATGTGCCTTACACCGTAGATGGGTCAAGAGTGTTGCTTTATGGTGAAACAGATATTGGTTCCACTAGTGACATTAAAAATGGTGATTTCATTGAAACACCTCAGTTGGCATCGGACTCTCGAATTAGTCAAATTAACTTAAGACGATCGCAGTTAAGCTCAAACGTAAAACAAGCGGTGAATAAGGGTGGATATTTATCTAGCATACGTCGTGATTCAAATGGTAAAAGAATTTTTTATTACTATTGGAGGCGTGGCCCGCGTACAGTTGGGGCTAAGCGATTAACTCCAGTTTCTTCAGATTTGAGAGCTAAGATGCAAGCCGAAATTGATAAGTTAAATGAAGAGTTAAGTTCTAATAACATAAATTTAGAGTTCCGTCATTCAAGTACTAATAACCACTCTTCAACTATAAAGGTAATGATTTTATCTGAACTTAGTAGTGAACTGCATGCAGCCTATTGGAGTTATCATGACGACAAGAAATCAAACCCTGAAACTTCGTTAAGGGGTAGTTCCAGTCAGGCCTTTATTGGGCATATGCTTCGAAGGCGCTTTATGGGTGAGCTTGGGTTTGTTGCTCCTTTGTTTACAAGTAAACGAGATGAAGTTTATAATATTAAACAACACAACTTAAATGCTGATGGAAAAAATTCATTGCTAAACACTATTGATGTTGGCAGTGATGCTCAGTTTTTCTCAGCAGATACAGTTCTTTCCACGCATAGTTGCTGGAAAAATGTTAGAAGTGACTGTCGTGTCAGTTCAACGGATAAAGGGAATTTATCTTTCACATTAAAAAACGGTGACGAAAGAGTAAGGTATAAATCCACATTTACAAATAGTGATCTATCTTCTATGAAATCAATTTATGGAGTACTTAACAGCGATGGTGAGGCTGTTGATGTAATTACTAAGCTTGTAGCTATACATGTAGACCGCTATGGTAAATTAAATGCAATTGGTTACGCTTGTAAACCATTTAGTAATGATAGCGTTGATATATTAATTGAGAGAAAATATAGTGGTTATAGTAAAGTAAGCACAAATAAATTTACCGCGGATCGAACTTTTATTCCTACTGAAGATCTTCCTGATGAGTGTACAGATGCAAGTGGAAATAAAAGAAGAAATGTATCTTTCCACGTAACAGGTACAGTTAGTGAGTTAGGTTTATCTACAAGCAGTAGGGCTGATGATTATGGTTATTTTTCAGTTTATGTAGATAAAGAAAGCACTGGTGCGGGGTCCCATACAAAGCTGGAAGGGAATCATTTTCATAACGACTCTGCTCAGCCTAGTAGATTCAGAAATGGTATTTATAATAATACCAATTCCAACACGGTAGTGTTGAGTTATGTTTGGACTATTAGTGGGCAGGCAAAATATAATAGATGTAGGTTTAGAACTGAAAGTTATAATAATACACCATCATCGCCTCCATTCTTTAATTTTTACCCTTCTGGCTTGATGAGGCCAGAAAATTATACTGGTGACTGTAAGCCTTATGTTTTAGAAAAATTATTTGGAATGTCGCGAACTGGAATCTCAGTTATTGATGATGGTCCGGAAGATAATGATAATTCAAATGGAGAAACAATCACTGAATTAACTAGTGATCACTATAACACATATTTTGCAATCTTTTCCAGTAATAGCCCAGGCTATACTGGTACAGTTTACAAATATGTTAGGGAAAATGAAGCTTGTGTGCTTTCTCCTAACAATTATAACCATAGCCAAACTAAAAAGTTAACGGCAGAGAGTTATGCTATTTTACATGAAAGGTACTTTAAAGACGCAGAGTCTTGCGGTGGTTCAGTGCCTCCGACTGACCCAATTCCAGGTGATTGTATAGACACAGCGCCGGTTGGTGATGGCTGGGGTTGGAACGGTGTAGAGAGTTGTGCAGTTCAAACTGAGCCAGAGCCAGAGCCAGAGCCAGAAGCAGGAACTTGTGTAGATACAGCACCGCTAGGTAATGGCTGGGGTTGGAACGGTACAGAAAGTTGTCGTGTGCCAGCAGTTGATCCAGATCCAGAGCCATCAAATCCAGATCCAGGAGCTTGTGTAGATACTGCGCCAATCGGTGATGGTTGGGGTTGGAATGGTACAGCTAGCTGTCGAATTACCAGTGAGCCGGATCCATCAAGTAAGCCAGTGTGTGATGTAAATGATGGGGCAGGTAACCCAGGAACAGGTGGGAGTGGTAAGTTCTATAATTCAAGAGGGGAGGAGTGTACACCAGTGGGCGGAGCTCCAGTAACTCCAGTGCCGGTACCAAATGATGCTGAGGTGGGAGACCTTATATTTGAGAGTGTTAAAAAGACAAGCTCGACGAGTTTATACGTTAAGTGGAGAATACCTAACACGCCAGCCGGATCTATAGTAAATCAAGTTAAAATTGTTGTGAAAAATCAAGATGACACAACTACTGATAATAAGGTTGTTGCAGCAAGTTCTGGGAGTACAACTGTTGTTCTTCCATCTGATGCAAAATCTATAACTCTATATCCTGTTTATAGCTATGGACAAAATAATAAAATTGGAAGCCTGTCTGGAGTCTATGTGCCAATGGAAGTTGATGAAAGTATAAATGGCAATGGTCAGCCAGGTCCATTTTTCTTTGCTCCACCAAATACAAGAGAGGTATATCCAACGCCACAGTATTTAGAAAATAATAAATGTGAAGGCTTATATGCCGGTAAATCTATAACATACAGAGGGCAATTAACAAAAGTTGAATCTGTGAATGGAAACTGGGTTAAGTTTGTTAAAAGAGCAGATGGTAAAGATGGAGTCAACTGTAAGTCTGAAGATAGTTCAGGTGATTTAAAAACTGGAAGGAATGGCCTAACTTGTGGAGGCGACTCAGGAAGGGTTTGCTGTGAAGCCATAGATGACTCTGATGCTGATGGCTGGGGTTTTGAAAATGATAAGTCGTGTATCTTCTTATCCTCTGGTGACACAGGTGGTAGTGGCAGTGATGTAGTAGTTTATGCTGAAAAAGATCGTAATAACTGTGATGAGCTGAGAAGTGTTACTCATGTTGTTTACAATGGAAATAAGCTTGAAGTAAATAGAGCTGAATCAAATGATTATTGGATTCAGTTTAAAGAGCAAGCCAGCGATGGAAAGTACGGAGTTGCTTGTAAATAGTAAAAATAATTATTTTATATAAAAACAAAAACCCAGTGGCCCTAGGCTTCTGGGTTTTTTATTGTTAGATCTTTTTCAATCCTTATAGCTTTAATATCGTAAAGATTAAGTCTTCATCAATTTGTTTTATTCTTCGGGCTCCAAAGGGTAAAATAGGTGATGTTGTTACTGATGGTAGTTATTAAATAATAGTTTATGAAAATGAAACTCACCTTGCTCAATATTTGGTAAATATCGGCCAGGGGAGTAGTGCCCGGATTTCATGCCCACTTGTACAGATTCGCAAATTTCAATATCCTCTTGTTGAGTGATATCACTTTGCCTAATACTAGACTCAATAAAGCCATTATCATCTGTGTTTAAAAAGTAAAACTCATAGTAAACTCGACAGTTATTTTCATCGATAGGTTGTACTAAGTTAATATCTAAACAATCGCCATAAACATTAATCATAAAATTAGGAAACATCCATGCATAAATACTACCATCACCAATGCGGGCTTGAGCGCTAAGCCCTTGTACGGAGTTATCTTTTTTAGTGGGTGGTGAGCTTTGTATAGAGTAGTTTTCAAAAATCTCTGTTCGGTATGAACTCATATCCAATTGATCATTGAGGCTCGGGTGCATATGGGGGATATGGTAGCCACCATCAAGGTAATTATCCACATACACTTTCCAGTTGCAGCCAATGTTCCAGGTTTTATTGGAGTGGTACTTAAGCTTTGTCCAATTGCGGGCTTCTAGTTGTTCATTCAAAGTAGATAAGCTACCTACTAATGGTTTGGCGCTTGAATCTGGATTAATAAACACCCAGTGCCCCCAAACTTCTAGAGCCATTGGTTTTAAGCCCATGGTGCTTTTATCAAAATCAAGTAAGCTTTTATCTTGTCTTGGGATGCGTTTTAGGTCGCCTTCCGTGCCGTATTGCCAGCCATGATAACCACAAGTGAGCATTCCATCTTTAGCTGTTCCTTGTCCAGTGACTACTTCACGGCCTTTGTGTCTGCACACGTTATGAAAGGCCTTAAGCTCACCATTTTTATTGCTAGCAATCACCCAAGGGATACCAGATATACAACCAGACTTATAAGTTTCAGGTTGGGCAAGTTCACTGATTCTGACAACCGGTTGCCAGGTTTTATTAAAAATTGTTTTTTTATCTAGCTCGTAGAAGGCTTGTGCGCTGTACCAGCTCGCAGGAGGCATTGAAGCTTTGCCTACTAAGGTATTGGGGTTAAATTGGTTTATTTCATTATTCAGGTTCATATAATTATCCCATTTCTAGTTTGAGGGCATAATAGTAGGCTATAAATAAAGGTCAAACTTTTTGTTAATATGCTACTTTCTGGAAAGCTTGTAAGTATTTAAAATTACAGTAGATCAATGGCTAGCTATGTTCTTTTCTATGGTACAAGCTAAAGTAGAGAAATCCATTAAGTGAGTGTGGCCACTGGAGAATAGAGTTATAGTACTAATATGAGCAATTACTTACATGGATATTCTAAAGAAGAGCAAGATCGATTACTTCATCAGGCTGAGATGACTGAGAACACTATTTATCAGAGCATTGATTTTTCAGATGCGAAGCATGTTTTGGAAGTGGGTTCAGGTGTTGGCGCACAAACAGAAATACTCCTGCGAAGATATCCAAAGTTGAACTTAACCTGTGTTGATTTAAATGAGTCGCAAATTGAAGTGGCTAAGGAATACCTAAAAGGCCGTCCTCATTGTCATGGAAGGTACGATATAAAAAAAATGAATGCAGAGCACTTGGATTTTGATACACAGTTTGATGGTGCTTTTCTTTGTTGGGTGTTAGAGCATGTTCCAGAGCCTAAAAAAATCCTGTCAGAGGTAAGGCGAGTCTTAAAGCCGGGCTCTCAGATTTACATCACAGAGGTAATGAACTCATCCTTCTTTTTAGACCCATACTCACCCCATGTTTGGAAATACTGGATGGCATTTAATGACTTTCAGTTAGAGCAAGCGGGCGACCCTTTTGTAGGAGCAAAGCTAGGTAATTTACTATTGTCTCAGGGTTATAAAAATATTTATACAAAAGTTAAAAATTGGCACTTTGACAATCGTAAACCTCAACATCGCACAAAGTTTTTATCTTACTGGAAAGATCTTTTATTATCGGCCTCTGATATTTTAGTTAAAAATAATTGTGTCACTGAAGAAGATGTAAGGATGGTGAGCAAAGAACTTAATGAGGTGGGCCGTAATCCAGATGCAGTTTTTTCATATTCATTTATGCAGGCTCAGGCTGAGGTTTAAGTTCTTTTTCAGAAATTGTTTCACCAATGACAAATTTTTAGATTAAAAATGTAAGAAATTAAGTTATCTGTGCCTAAGTATATAGCGATTCAGTCCCTAGTTTATATAATCTATAAGCAGAACTTAAGACACATCCAGTCTATGTTCATAATACCAAGTTAAATTATTGAGTTTTCAAAATGGCTTGGTACTATTTTAGCAGAACAAATTAATCCAGGGAGGGTTTAATGTTTAGACTAAGTCTAATAACTATATGCACTGTTTTTGCAATGAATGGTAATGCAGGGGCATTAGAAGATATCAACAAGAACTTATCTGCCTTTGATCAGATTACAGATATATCTGTTTTAAACCAGCCACAAAATTTTATGGTTGATTATGATTTCTCTGGAGTGATTAAGTTATCTAATTGCTCAGCTTCATTAGTGAAGTTAAAAAATACAAATTATACAAAAGCACTTATGTTAACAAATGGCCATTGTATGCGCCGTTTTCAAAAGCCTGGTGAAGTTATAGTGGATAAATCCACCACTATGAGAGCTACTATTTTAGATGAAGATGCATCTAGTGCTGGTAGAGTGGTTGGTAAAAGAATAGTCTATGCAACAATGACTAGAACAGACATGGCAATCATTGAACTGAATAAAACTTATGAAGAAATTAAAACGGAATATGGTATTGAACCATTATTAATTTCTGATGAGGCTCCAGTTGTTGGTACTGACATTGAGATTATTTCAGGTTACTGGCGTAGAGGTTTTAGTTGTGCCGTTGAAAATATTGTACATAACCTAAA
>CALLBC010000097.1 GCA_938001965.1 uncultured Bdellovibrionales bacterium
GGAAAAATCTACTTACATGGTAGTAGAATAGACGATACTAAAAAAGGTGGAGATATAGATCTTTTTTTTATCGTTCCAGATAGTGAACTAAAAAGAACACAAGATAAAAAATTAGAGTTATCTGCAGAACTTTCAATAAGCCTAAATGAACAAAAAGTAGACGTGATATATCTGTGTGAATCTCAATCTTAAAAGCATGAGTTCTATCAAAATTCGAATAAGATAATTTTATAACTAGTAATCCTATAAATTGAGCAGTACCAGTTATAGATTAATCTAGCGAAATTACTACTAATAAACATCGAATCTGAACTTGAAAGCTTTATTAAGTTTAAAGAATCTTTAAATAGTAACCATCATCTATTCACTGAATACAATAAAGTTAAAATAGAATCTATCTCACTTGGCTCAGATCTTTACAGAGAGTCCAAATCTAATTTCATTCAAAAAAATACTAAAAAAAGAAATTAACTTTAACTAAGCTCAGCTTTAAAGAACTTTTCTACAACTTTAACAACCTCTTTATGAAGAGCTGTGTAATAAGGCTGCTTATAATTCAAAATACTTAGATAAAGCTGGACGAACACCCCATGTTAAAGTTAAGAGTCTTCGGATGATTAAAATATAAAAAGCCTCATCTAACCCATGAGGCTTTTTTATTTTTACTTCTCTCAATAAATAAGAAATTCATACGTTACTATATGCTGAAAGTCCCAACACTCTCCATAGTATCCAAATATGGGCTACTATTTCACTTATAAGCTATAGAAGTGTACTTGTTAATTGACCTTGAAATACTCTTTTGAAAGAAAAAAACTCCCCCAGGAGTAACACTCCAAATCTTTTTTTGTTACAAAGGGATAGCGTTATTTGCTGCATTACATTTTTACAATCATATCTCTTTACTATTATTTCACTTATTAAATTATAGTAAGTTCGAATAGAATCATTAATAAAGGATATATTTTGAAATCATTAATTTTTTTAGTTCTGACACTTAATTTATACGCCCGAGTTGACTTGGTAAAAATCTCTAAGAACTATGCCAAACAAAATATCAAAAATGTTGATTCTCCTGGAATTGTAATTGGAGTCGTTCACAAAGATAAACTAATATATTCCCAGGCCTATGGTCAAAAAGACATCCATAACAAACTTTCGGTTACAAAAGACACATTATTTAGAATTGGTTCAGTAACAAAAACATTCACAGGTATGGCATTAGTTCTCTTAAGAGATAAAGGGCTTGTAAAATTTGATGATGCTGCAGAAGAGTATATCCCAAGTCTTTCTCAGCTTAAGTATCCTTATAAAAATTCTCCTAAAATTACCTTATGGCACCTATTGACTCATACCTCAGGGCTTATAAGACACCCACAGCCTAAAGACCTTTCAATTGAAGGCCTTGTCAGTGAACTCGTTAATCCGACCCTGACAGCATCACCATTTATAAAATCTACTTGGTACCCAGGCTATAAATATCGTTATTCAAACATTGGAATTTCAATACTTGGTGAAGTTGTAAAAAGAGTCAGTGGACTCTCAGTCAATACATTTATCAAAGAAGAGATTTTAAATCCTCTCGCCATGAATAATACATACTGGCATGAGTCAGAGTTACCAAGTTCTAATAGAAGCTATGGGTATAAGAAAGGTAGAGATGGTTGGATAAAACTGAAAGACTGGGACCTGCAAGGATACTCTGCAGCAGGCAGTATGTATTCAACTATAGGAGACATCGCCAAGTGGGTCTCTTTACAATTTAATATAAGTCCAAATGATTTACCTATAATCAGTAATCCTTTTTCAATAAATGAAATGAGTACATCTCAAAAAATATTTAACCACAACAACAATAAAAATGGTGTAGCAATTACTTGGCATACAAATGAAACAGAGCTTGGAAAACATCAGGTTAGTCACAATGGAAGAACTTATGCATACAGATCTTCAGTAGTTTTTGACAAGCAAAAGAAAGTTGGTGTGATAATTATGGCAAATCACTCTAGTGCTGACATTGCAAGTTTTAGCTATGGTCTTATTTCCAAACTTCAAGACGCTATTAACCAAGATTATTCTAAAAAGTTTAATATCTTTATGCCAAAGCTACTTAAACTTTTACAAAAAGATTCATCTATAACTTTCTCTGATATTTTTGATAAGGACCTATTAAATACTTACAGTAAAAAAGAGTGGATAAATCAATTTGAAAGTATTTCTAATAAATACGGGACACATGAAAGTATAAGTGAAATAAAAGGTATCTCGCCAACACAATCAATATTAACTATAAAAACATCAAAAGGGCTTCTGAATTATTTGTTAACTCTTTCAACAAGTGAAAAGAATAAGCTCTCTGGTATACTCACTCAAGACTTTATACCCAATTGATCAAACTGCTAAAATACGAAGAATATTCACCAAGAGTCTCTGAGGTCTATAAAGACTTAAGCTCTACTCTATCTGAACTAATACCTTATGCAAGAATAGATCATATAGGCTCATCTGCTATTCCAGGATCAATATCTCTAAGGGCGATCTTGATGTTCTTGTTGCTGTCGACTCAAGTGAGTTTAGCGAGACTTTAGAGACAATTAAATCAATTGGCTTTATTGAAAAAGAAGATACTTTAAGAACAGAAGAATTATGTATGCTTATCACTGATAAGTATAATTATGATGTAGCCATTCAGCTAATTGTGAAAGGATCTGAATTTGAAGGTTTCATTGAATTTAGAGATGCTCTAATTGCTGATTTTAGGTTAGTTGAAGAATATAATAATATTAAAGCGTTGTATTCAAACTGTTCGGATGAAGAATACAGGCTAAATAAGAGTAGATTTATTTTAAAAGCTCTAAAAGAAAAAGCCACTTGTTAAGTGGCTACTGTAACTTCGAATTAGAGATTAAGTTATTTGTTATAACAATTACTAAGGTCACTTAAGTAGTTTCTTAGCTCAACTCTCATATTCATTACTTTATTATGACATCCGTTAATGATCTCAGATATATCACCTGTTTGATGATACAGTCTATTAAACTCGCTTTTAAAGTCATCCATTAAGAGTGAATACTCCATTTCTCTTTCTTGCTGACGTTGTTCCATTTTTTGAAAAACTTGTCCTTGAATGATCTGCTTGTTCTTAACATCTAGACGACAATAATTAGTTCCCTTAACAGATAACTCAGGAGTGATTTCGCCAAACCATTTAGATGAAAAAGCTATTCTTTCTTTCTCAATAGTATCTAAGTTAGGTTGAGCTTCAATTGCCATTTCATTAAATCTCTCTGCCATATCTATTTTAATCTGCGCTAAGCTTTTATCCAAAGCATCATTTACAGGATTAATTAAACATTTCGAGTAACCAGACAAGCTCGCAAGACATAAAGATAGCATTAATAATTTATTCATTTTGATCTCCCATAAAGTAGTAATTAAAAAGACAATACGACGAAGAGACTCACCGCACAACAAAGTCAATAAATATTACATGCTCTACAATCTAAAACTTTTGGCTACTTCTGGCTTCCTCAATGTAGAAAAGCTAATAGTTTTAAATACTTAGACTGAACTGGACGAACACCCCATTTTAAAGTTAAGCTTCTTCGGAAGATTAAAATAGAAAAAGCCCATGAGGCTTTTTTGCTTCAAGATATTGAAATACATTATAAACTCAGACTCCAATAACTTTAGAGTCTCAAGACTAGAATAGTTAGCAATTCACATAATTACTTTTAATCTTTAAATAACATAATTATCTATTCTTCTTATAAGCACACTCATCCTACTTTGAATCAGAAGTACCATGAGGTCCATTATAGTCTTCTTTATTTATATTCAATTTTATTTTAAATTTTTCTAAATTTAGAATATCACAAAAACCTTTTTCATAGCCATTGAGAATAACTCGCGACTCAGGATCTTCTTTTTAAAGCATTAAGATTAAGTCCTTAACCTTCATTACTTAACTCCTCTACAAAATTTAATTTATCTAAATTTAACTTTAAGTACTCAACTGCGTACAGAGGTAATGACACAAGCTTAGAGTTATCACCAAAATCATGATCGACTCCAAACTTTGCAAGAGAAACCTTAATACTGATCCTTGATAATTTGGCATTGGAAAAATATAGAAGTGACTTTAAATGTCCTTTAGCCGATGACTTAACTTCCAAAGGATAAATCTCTGTCTTATTTTCGATCAAAAAATCAATCTCTGCTTTTTGAGTCCCTTTATCTTTCAAATGGTAATATAATCTAGGATCCCTTCTTGCTCCATCAAAGAAGTTTAAATGTTGAGCAACATACTGTTCTGCGATAAGTCCCTTTGTATTAAAGTTATTTTTAAACTCTGTATCAATAGTATCTACGTCTAATCGAAGAATTGAATTAAGTAGACCAATATCAATAAAGTATGGTTTAAAAATTCTTGAGTCTGACTCACCTTCAAGTGGTACTTGATTAGCATCACTATGATTACACTGCAAGATAACCCTTGAATCAATTAAAAGCTCTACAACTCTTTTAATATCTCGAGAAGAAGACTCTGCATCCAATTTGGAATAAATAGTTTTTTCACCAACAAAAGATGCAATAGCATTAAAAATTCGTGAAATTCTTCTAACATCAATCCGCTTATTATATTTAGGAAAGTCGGCCTGATAAGTTTGTATTATTTGTTCTTGGATACTTCTCATTTGAACTAAGCTTTTAGTTTCAGAGTAGACCTTTACGGCCTCGGGCATCCCTCCAACATAATAGTAGTCCTTAAGTGCTTTAATTGCGGCTTCATGAATCTCATCAGAGAATTCGAAACTAGATAATTTTTGATCTAAAAAGCTTTGTCCTGTTGCCCATAAAAATTCTTGAAAGCTCATTGGTCCAAGGTGATAAAACTCAACTCGACCAACTGGAAAAGAAAAACTCTCCTGCCTCAAGGCGATTTCTAATAAAGAGCCCGCTGCTATAACTTTAATTTCAGGGCTTTGTTCGTAGAAATACCTTAATAACTTTAAAAGTTTAGGAGACTCTTGTATTTCATCAAAGAAAATTAAACTGTTCTTTTGGATAATCTTTTGCTTTTTTAATTGAATCTCATCTAGCAAGGACTGAAATTTAAAGTCCGTTTGTTCAACCGAGTTCAATCTCTCTATTTCAAAGTTAAACTCAATCAAGTCTAACCCTTCTTCTTCACAAAAAAGCTTAACAAGAGTTGATTTACCAACCTGTCTAGCCCCTCTTAAAATAAGTGGTTTTCTATAAGGGTCATCAATCCAAATTTTTAAATCATTAAGTGCTATTCTCTTCATATTCTATACTATATCATACCCTCGAGTAGATTGAAGTACTTATTTAGGGGTAAAAAAGGGCTACTGAAGTTTATATTTAAGTCTAAAAAAAGTAAAAAAAACAAAATATCAAATACTTAGATTACATGCGTTTTTTATGAACTAAGTCCGAAGAGTTGAACTTTATACCTAAGTCCTCTGTAGTTAAAGAATACATTACGAGATCAACCCATTCATTTCGTAGAAATAGTGAGCGCTTCTTTATTCCTTCTCTTCTCATACCTAATGATTTGGCAAGTTTAATTGAACGAATATTTGTTGGTTCAATCCCTGCTTCCAAGCGATGAAGCTTTATATCTTTAAATCCAATATCAATAATCGCTTGAACAGATTCTTTTCCATAACCTTGTCTCCAATGATTATTAAAGATTTTGTAACCTAAGAAGGCTGTCTGAGAAATCCCTCTTGAAACTTCCATGACAGCAACATTACCAACAAAAATCCCCTTTTTATTAAAGATAGCGAGGTCGTAAAAACTATCACTCTCACGAAGTTTATTTCGAGCATTAACTATCTTATTAAAATTTGACTTGGTAAGTTCAGATGGTAATTTGGGGTAAGCTTCCATGCTTCAAACTCCTTATTTTCTAAAGAGCGGATTATAAGTCTTTTCGTTTTTCTTTTAAGTATGCCATTTAAGCAAGATAATTAATTTTATACTTCCCCTCCTAAATATTCATAGAAAGAGTTACTAAGGTTGTACTTATTTAAACCATTAACTCAATGCAATTAAAAAAAATTCACGCTTATATATTTACTCATAAAATATCTTATGAAGAGTGGAGAAAGCATGATAATTACTTCATGTATTT
>CALLBC010000098.1 GCA_938001965.1 uncultured Bdellovibrionales bacterium
CTTAGTCTTTTGTAGTCCTCACTGGTATTAGTGGCATCAAATTTTAGCCAGTAAAATTTTTGCCCAAGCTTATGAATATTAGGTTGGTTAAAAGTTTTATTTTCAAGTTCAATACAGGCGGCACACCAGTCAGCATAAAAGTCGATAATAACTCCAAAGCCCTTTTCTTCAGCCTCTTTTACTAGGCTATCACTATATGGTTTCCACTTTGGTGCTAAAGGGTCCTTTTTTTCAAAAAAGTTTGAGATTTTACCTGCTGTACTGGGAATTAAATTTAGCGCACTAAAAGTGGCAAGGCCAAAAAGTGAAAGTAAAATTATACTTCTGAGTAATTTGTTATTGATTAGCTTTAAGCAAAAGTAAATTGCTATGGCGATGGGTAAAAAAGAGAATAAATAAAATAATTTGTCTTCTAGTAGGGGAGCAATGTAATAAGCTGCCGCTGCAAGCATAACCACACCAAATATATATTTAGTGAGCTCCATCCAGGCGCCTGAACGCGGTAACTTATTAAGCACATGGCTGAATACGCCAATAACAATAAATATAAGCCCTAACCCTAGTGCAAATACAAACAGATATAAAAAACCTAAAGTTAAATCGCCACTACTGGCAACAAAAGCTAAAATAGAAAATAAAACAGGTCCAACACAAGGGCTGGCAATAATACCTGCAACCAGACCCGTTAAAAAAGCTCCAATGTAATTTTGTTCAAATTGCTTGTTGGCAATTTTATTTCTAATAAATGCAGGAGCTTGTAATTCAAATAAACCAAACATGCTTAAGGCCATTAATATAAATAAGGCGGTAATTCCTATACGAACCACAGGGTGGTTTAAGTAGGCGCCAAAAAGCCCACCTGTAGAGGCTGCTATAACCCCCAGTATTGAGTATGTGAATGCAATACCCAAAACATAACTGATACTCAAAAATAATCTACGCGATAATTTACTTTCTGTTTTTGAGCTACCCAAAACAGCCATGGTTATTGGGATCATTGGGTAAATGCATGGAGTAAAGCTTGTGAGAATTCCGGCCAAAAAAATGGCAAAAAGAATAATAAAAATATTAGTGTTTTTTCCAGTTAAATCAATTCCATTAAATGTAAAATCACTTTCTGTGGTTGAAGCCACTTGATTTGGGTTAATAATATTTATAGGAGCGCTAAATTCAAGGTCTATTGGCAATAGGCAATATTCTTTTGTACAGGCTTGGTATTGGAGGGTAAATTTTAAATCGTTCAACCCATTGGCTAAGCTGGCAGGAATTTCAAAAGCTGTTTTGAGAGTGGCCTTATCCTTGATACCAATTTTATTTTTTTTTGCTAACTTATCGTAAAACTCAACTGTAGGGTTAATTATTAATGGTCTAACCTTAATATCTAAATTTTTAGGAGTTAATTTAAATTGCTTAGAATAGGCATGATGTTTCTCTGCAAGTAGTACATTAACCTGTAACTCAACTTCTTCACTAACTTCCGCTTTTTCTTTTGAGAAAAAGCTACTCTTAATTTTTAGTGGGTTTTTATTAATAATATTAGCAGCCAGTAAACTGGTTGAGAACAATATCAAAAATAGGTAGATCATTTTTTTAAGCATTAGAATAATAGTATAGTGATTTCAGTAATTTGGCTATCTAAAATAGAGTCTAATAAGAAAGATTAACAAAGCTCTGACAATGCCTTGTATTCTGTGGGGCTTTAGTCTAATTGGTGGGCTATGAGTGAACAACTTCCTTATCTCCTCGCCTTTGGCGGCACTTCAGTTTTTGCTGTAGCCTGTATCTTCTTCTCAGTTTTTGCCGATAAAATTTCATCGGCCTGGGTAAATACCTTAAAAACAACAATTGGTTGTTTGGGTTTTTTTATTGTCACTTCTGTTTTTTATGAATGGAATACGATTTCACTCAATAGCTTAGTTAGTTTCTTTTTAAGTGGTTTTGCTGGTTTAGGAATTGGTGATTTATTTTTGGTGATGGCATTCACAAGAATTGGTGCTGCTAGAACTTTAATGGTTTTTGGTTTCAGTCCATTATTTACTGGTATACAAGGGTACTTCTTCTTTGGCCAAGAGCTATCCATGCATAAGTTATCGGCAATACTATGCCTCGTAATGTGTCTACTTATTTTTAGCTATGAGGGATATAAAAAAGAAGGTCACTGGGAAATAAAAGGGATCATATTTGCCCTGTTAGGTGTATCTTTGGATGCCATAGGAATAGGAATTACAAGGTTTGGATTTGAAGACTCAGTGGCAGTGTCATCCATAGAAGGGAATTTCTATAGAGCTGTTGGCGCTCTTTGTTTCTTTGCCATTTATAACTATTTTAAACCAATTAAATTAGTATCTAACTTGAGGTCGCTAACGACTAAAGAAAAATTCACAATTATGATTGCAGGATTCATTGGGACTTTTTTATCCCTGTGGATGTGGAATACAGCTGTTAAGTACGGTCAATTAGCCATAATTTCTGCTATAGGGGTAACAGGGCCATTTTTAGCCACTATTTTTGAATGCATTTACTATAAAAAATTACCAAGTCGCTATATGTTAGTTGCCATAGTATTTTTTATACTTGGACTTTATATATTATTGGCGTAAATAAAAATTATGAGAAACGAACCAACTAACAAAGAAATATACCTAAATAATCTATTTCAAATAGACGATCCTGTATTAAATAAAATCGAAAATAAACTTAAAGAAGATGGCCGTTGGGGTATTAATATTGGTGCGCATGAGGTTTCTCTTCTTAATTATTTGATTAAGTCTGCTAATATAAAAAATATACTTGAAGTGGGCACGCTCTATGCTTATTCCACTTATGGCATGGCCATGTCTCTTCCTGCAGGTGGTAAAATAACCTCCTTAGAAAAGGATCAGTCCACCCACGAAATTGCGAGCAGCTTAATAAAGGGGAGTGATTTAGAAGAAAAAATCACTTTAGTAAATTGCGATGCAAAAGAGTTTTTACAAAATCATAAGCAAAGCTATGACCTAATTTTTATTGACGCTAATAAGTCAGGGTATATGGATTACCTAGAGCTATCATTAGGTTTGCTAAACCCTGGTGGCACAATAATTGGGGATAACACTTTTTTATTTGGACATGTGTATGGTGAAGGGGAGTCTAATATGTCTCCAAAAAATATAGAAATCATGAAAGAATTTAATAAAAAGTTAATTAATAATAAAGACTATCTAGTAACAATGATCCCATCCCGAGAGGGAATGACAATAATAAAAAAAATGAATTGAATCTAATGTGAGTAAATAATTTCTATCTCACGCGCAGTTGCGTTGATGCAACGGTGTCACGAAGTGATACCTTGCAGCTGGAGCTTGTCTGAGCATGAGATAGAAATTATTTACTCACATTAGGTTCAATTCATTTAGGCGTGTTTAGCAATTCATATTTTCTTAAAAAATCAATGATGCATTGGCGGTAAAAGATCTTTTCTTTTTTAATTCCCATCAAATGCCCAACTCCTTTAACCAGCACTCGAGTGATTAATTCTGGGTTATAGGTGGCTAAGCATTTATCAATACTTTTAACAGGCACTAACATATCATTTTCGGCTCGAATAGAAAGTAACGGGACTTTTTGATCAAAGCTTTTAATATATTTTTTAGCATGCGCTTTATAATTTAAAGGATTCCAATAAATGGCTCCAAAAAATAGCTGCAGTGACCTTAAAAAGAAATTATATTTAAATGCATAGGTGAATAAGTTTAAGTAACACCTAATTATGTCTAAAAATGGCCCGCCATCACAAATAATGGCTTTAATATCTTTTGCATTAATACGGTAAACAGCATCAAGTACAGAAAATGAAGGGTTTGATAAAGTAAAAATAACCTTTTCACCAGAAACTAAATTTAATATTTCTTCAATACGATCAGCCCACATATAGCGTAAGCCCCATTTAAACTTTTTACTAATGGGCGGTAAGAATAATTTTTGGTTGTGGGCCCCCTCAAGTTCAAAACTGACAGCTGTATAACCCAGAGAGTTTACTAATTTTATATGACGATAAAGTGTTTTGTTATTACCACCATAGTGGTGCACTAAAACAAAAACCACGGGAGAGGTCTTCTCTGGTGGTTCATGAACTTTTCCGTTATAGGGGAGAAGTCCTATTTGTTCTGTTTTGGCCACAGTTCTTTCCAGTGAGTGGTCGCCTGTGGTTGATTTAAGTTGTCTAAGGCTTTTGTACTTACTTTTACTTGCTCTAAGGCAGTCTCAGAAAGTGCTTTACCACAAGCTTCAATGACAGCATCAGCATCAATGTTATGATATTTGTAAATTTCAACTGGGCGGCCACAGCGAGAGTGTTTTCTCACAGCAAGTGCTTCTTGTTTAACACCAACAATTGATCCGATGTTATCCATAAGCCCTGGCTCACCATCATGGACACTAACTATTGGTATTCTACGGCCAGATAATGTTTTCACTTCACCACTGACAGCAGCGCCATTTTGCATTGGCTGTAAGTAAAGGTCAGCATTTACACCAAGCTCATTTCTTAAGTAGTTGTAATTGTCTTCATGGGCATTATTACCAATAAGTAAGTCAGTACATGTAACAACTATAACATTGGCATATATTCCTTTTTTAAGTAATTCCTCAGAAGCTTTTATAGCTTCAGTGGTTAAACTGCCTAACGAGAAGATATTCACAACATTATCACCAGCCTCATAGCCAGCATAGCCTTCATAATTAATTAAATAGTAAGCGCCTTTTAAAACACTTTCTTTCATGGAAGCCATAATATCACTGTCAGAAATATTACTCACTGAAGATTCATCAACTGCTCCAGGCAATACAAAGTCCTTATGATGTAGTAATTGGTTTTGGTCAGTCTTAAATCTTTTTTGAGTTTTTAAAAGTTTAAGCATCTTTTTTTGGTCAGCCCCACGAGTCACACCACGAATAAATACACCACCACGGCCTTTATTGTCGTCCATGATATGTCTTTTCATGGCATCACTAAAGATCCAGTCTAACTCTTGGCAGTAAAAAGGTTCCCAAGTAATTTGATTAGGAATTTGAATATCAGATTTCCAACCATGCTGAGCTCCCTCAGGAGATAGTGTAACTCCAGATGGTGTACCAACTAAAATAAAACTAGAGTTCCAGTATAAATTATAGAAAAATTGATCTAAAGCACGTTTAACAAAGAAATCGTAAACTGTCATAAGCGGCAGTAATGGAATTCCTAAAATTTCACGCATCTTTCCGTAAGACCCCATACAGGACATCACATTAGCCTCGGCAATATCAAATCGAATGAAACGATCATTGGTTTCATTACCAGGAACTAAATCTGGGCGTTTAGTATCTTTAACATCAAACTCAGCCTCAAGGTCTTCAGTATTCTCTGGTCCGTATACTTTACCATCCATTGCCGGGTTTAAGTTTGTACTTGTTCCCACATCTGGCGCCATTGGTACTAACATCTCAGATGGAAGTTTCCAAATTTTTTCAAAGTCTGTGAGTGGCTTTTGTTTTTCAAGTAGCTCATTTTCTTGTAGAGAGGTGTTTGAAATACGAGTTAATTTTGCAGTTAGCTGTCCAAGCATCCACTGAGTGTGCGGATAGCTGGCCATTTTCAAATTAATATTCATGCTATCTGGAATAGCACCAAACTCTTCTGCCTTTTTTAGGAAGTGCTTTTGGTTTTCATCTTTTAGTTTATGTTGAGCTTTAATATGGCCATAAAGCTCTTCACCACGGGCCGCTAAAAACTTACCTTCTGGAGACTTTTTATCAAAGCGAGCAAAAAACTCATCATCTTTTAGTCCTTGCGCCTGACGGAGTGATAACATTTCATCACGATTTGGAAGAGCTGAGTGGTTACCTGCAGTGGCAGCCATTTTTAATTTCCAGCCTTTAATTGTGTGAGCCACAATCATACATGGGCGTTTAGGGTTTTCTTTACTTTTTTCTAAAGCTTTTTTCATAACCCAAATGTCGTTTCCGCCAATATCGTGTAAAGCCACTTGAAATTCTTCGTCACTAATGTCACTTAAAAAACCTTTTAACTCTTTAAATTTATTTAGAGTGTGTTTTTTTAATTCCTTAGGGTCAGAAATTAATAATAAAGTTTGTAATTCATAATCAGTTAGAGTTTTTTCTAACCACAGTTTAAATGATTCACCGTTTTTAGTTTCAAATAATTTTTCACGAACTGAGCCATGACGAACTTGAATTACATCCCAACCATTAGCCAGCATTGTGTTACCAATACGATCGGCATCAGTTCCATACATAATTTCTTGGTTAGTTATTCTGTGTCCATCTAAACTTTGACGATTATAATCCACAATCCAAGTTAAGTTTCCTAATTCACGTTCTGCAAAATCAGGGACAGCTTCAAATAAAGATCCCTCTCTAAACTCGGCATCTCCCATAATCGCCCAAAAGTGTGCATCTTTAGGTACATTATGTCCTTGTTTTTCAGCAAAGCGATATGCATGAGCTAAGTAACCAATATTAACGGGTGGTATTCCAACAGTTCCTGTAGGTAAGAAGTTATGATAGTCAGGATCATAAGCAGAATGGTACGACTGTAAAACATATTCATTGTTCTTGGGAAAAGCACGAAGGCTAGACATAGCCACGTTGGCTTCTTCAATTGTTAATTTAGATAAATCTTTATTCAAAAATAAATCCATTAAATAATTAAAAGAGTGATCTGCCGGAGAGGCGTGAGGCTTATTGCAAATATGGTCAAAGCCACTTTTTACAAATAAGTGTAAAGCACCCAAAATATGGATTGCTCCAGAAGAGGCTGAACTATGACCACCAATCTTAGGATCGCCCTTATCTTTTTCGCGATCGTTGTTAGCCATAAAAATAACTTGGTTTAATAAATAATGAGCTCGAGAAACAATATTATTAATTGTTTTTTCATCTGTTTTTTTCACTCTATACTCCCAATATTGGTGCTTCTTAAAAATGTGTGAAGAGTATTCATTTTTTCAGTCTACGTCTAGTAGGAAAATGCCCTTTTCTAGCTGTAAAATGCCTAGTTGCAGCAAGTTTTAACCCATATCTGAAATTAGAATCGTGGAAAAAATCATGAAAATTGCATTCAGGAGTAAAAACGGAGGCTTTTTGAGGCGAATCGTACTCAGTGAGTACGTTGAGATTCAAAAAACTGAGTATTTTACTTCTGAGGGTGATTTGCATGTTTTTTTGCCGATCTCTAGTTTTAGGTTTGGGTTAAGCTTCAAGTACAAAATTCCAATTTATTCTTATTTTTCCATCACTTTCAATGATCCCATTAGGTGGGTTAGGGAACGGCTCAGCCTTTTTGAAGGCTTCTATGGCGGCGTCATCGAGGTCGCGAACGCCACTGCCATCTTTAACTTGTACATTTACAAGGATCCCAGCTTTATCCAGCGTAATTATTACGGCTGTGGTGTGGTCTGTAGAAGCTAATTTTCGTCCTGTTTGGAAGACATGCTTAACTTTTTCACGTATTACAGGCTCCCAAATTTTTCTAATTTTACCTCGAATTCTTTCATAATAAGCGTAATAGACAAACTCTCTTGTGTTCAAGATAGTTTGTTTCCCTTCTTCAATGCCTTTTAAATGATCATTAGTTTGGCTTCTTTGCCCTTCAGCAGATTGCTCTTGGTCAAAGTTTTGTGCTGTTGAGTAAGTGTACTTTGGTAAAAAGTTTTTAATTGATCCTTTTTCGTTAGCTACACGTTTTTTAATAGCCTTCTTTTTAGCTTTCGCCTTATTGTTCTTTGATTTCCCATTTAAGCCTTTGCCAGCATCATTTTTAAAATCACCATGATTTTTTGAAACGGTTTGCTTTTGTACGCGCTGGTTATTTTTACTTAAAAAATACTTATCCTCTGGGCGTTCATCATTTAAAGCTTTGTCATTTTGTTCAACCACTTGAACAAGTTTAACCTTATTTTTTGGTTTTACTTTTTCAACTTTTTTTAATTTAGGTTTAGGTTGGTCAAGAACTACTATTTCAATAGTTTCTTGTTTCTTTAATGATGGTAAGTCGATTTTAATAAAGTGTGCACCAACATAAAACCCAAGATGGATAAAAATAGAGGCGCAGATAGTAATAATTGTATAGGTTTTAATATTTTCGAACTTATCCATTAACCACTATTCGGTTTTTCTGTCGAAATAGTTAACAAAGTTTAATAAAAATATAAAATTAATTTCAATTATTGCTCGAGAGCAAATAAGCCTTTCATGACATAGAAATACTGGTCTAAAAATAAGCTCTTTGGCTATGACACAGAAAGTTTAAGGCCTAAGGTCTATTGGTCTAAAGTCAGTGGAGTTCAGTTGATATTAACTAAAAAAAAGAAGTGCGGCCGTTGTTAGTAAACAAACTCCTATCCACTCCATGGACATTTCATCAAACTTTTTTATTAACCCCATAGCGAAATATACAATACAAAAACCTATTAGTGCTTTTATTAGTAAACCACTTATTTTGATGGAACCCATAAGGCCTAAAAGTACGGTAATAATAGCCCAAAAAGAGGCTAAAATAGTTTTATCTAGTTTATCTGAGGCTTTAAATAGTCCTGCTATTGCAAAAAGCTTAGCAACAAATAACATAATAAACTCCTTTGTTTTGCTATAATTTAGCTTAAGTAAATAGTTTAAAATACTAAAAAATTGTATCTTGAAGCTTTTTCACTGGCCAGATGACATTGTCTGGCACACTCTAATGATGTACAATAGAATGTATGAAAGTAGAAGCCTGGGGCAAAACGGATGTTGGCCTAAAAAGAACTGAAAACCAAGATAGTATCTATATAGATAACGACATGGGTTTGTATATTGTTGCTGATGGTATGGGCGGACATCAAGGCGGTGGCGTTGCCTCAAAGCTTGCCATTGAAACCGTTGTAGAAATTATTACTGCTAAAATAAATAAACTAAATGAAATCTTCACTCCAGTAGAATTATTTAGAGAGGCTTATATTGAGGCTACTCGTAGAATTTTTAATAAAGGAAATAATGAAAACCCAGAGCTGAGGGGGATGGGTACAACTCTTGTAGTGGCTATTGTATATAAGGGCAGAGTCTTTGTGGGTAATGTTGGGGATTCAAGAGCCTACCTGTTTAATGGTAAGAATATGTGGCAGATTACAGAGGACCACTCACTTGTCTATGAGCAGCTTAAAATGAGTAAGTTTAGAAATATAAACGAAGATCAGTTGTTAGGTAAAAATATAATTACTCGTAGTGTTGGTTTTGAGCCGTCTATTCAAGTGGACATTGTTCAAAAACAGATTGTTCCTGGTGATTGTATTTTTATGTGTTCAGATGGTGTGACAGGTATGGTCACCAACGAGCGCCTTTTAGAACTTTTTTCAAGCACAGAGGGGCCTGAAGTTCCTGATAAATGCATTCAGCTGGCCTGTGAGGGTGGAGGAGATGACAATATCTCAGCTGTTTATATAAAATTCAGTTAAGCATTGACGCAGACAGCTATTATTAGCTATTTTAGCTCTTCCATTTTGTGAGGGAGAATCAAGCAACAATGTCTGAAAAAGCTTACACCATTGTATTAACTAGTAACTCAAGTACTAAAGTTAAAAGTATTACCATTCCAAAATCTTGGGTGCGTTTGGGGTTATTTTTCGTAAGTGTAATTTTAGTTTTGTTATTTTGTTTTATTATAGATTACTTCAATGTTCTTTCTAACTATAACCAACAGAGCAGTTTAAAATCACAAAATATTATTCTTAAGCAAAAATTTAAATTAGTTGAAAGTAAAGTCATGACTCTGGAAAAAACTTTGCAACGAGTGCAAGGAGTGTCTCTAAAAATAAAGGGTATGGCTGGTGTGCCTGGTGTAGAAAAGACTAAGGACAGTATTCAGCCAATGGGCCCAGTGCAGGCTTCGGTAACTCCCGTTTCCAGTTTATTTGAAAAGTTGAAGTTTATAAAAAAAGCTCCGCTGGCTAGGCTTGATAAAAGTGAAGTGAACTTAAGTGAAGCCAGCCAACTAGAAATTAAAGTGGATAATTTGGCTAAGACCTCACAATTAGAGGAACAGTCTTCATTAACTTTATGGGAAAATATGGCCCATCGAAAAACTATAATGGATTCCACGCCAAATATGAGGCCTGTTAAAGATGGTTGGTATACATCTAAATTTGGTCTGCGCTCGGACCCCTTTTCAGGCGCCTCTGTTATGCATTCGGGGTTAGATATTGCGGCTGCTCCAGGGACTCCTATATATGCGCCAGCCAATGGAGTTGTATCTTATGTTGGGTTTGAAAGCGGCTATGGAAACCTAGTAACGATTGACCATGGTTATGGTGTAAAAACGAGATATGCACATAATTCAGAGGTCACGGTAAAATATGGTCAAAAAGTTAAACGTGGTGATAAAATTGCTGCAGTTGGTAGTACTGGAAGATCATCAGGTTATCACTTGCACTATGAAGTTCGTGTGAATGGCGTGGCTGTAAATCCTAAAGATTATATTATTGAGTAGCCATGAAAAAAGTTAAACTTATAGTTTCATATGATGGCACAAGGTTTGGTGGCTGGCAGCGCCAGAAAGAGGGAAAGCCAACCGTTCAGGGTGAAATAGAAAAAGCATTACAAAAAATTTTAAAAAACGATGAAATTAGAATTTGTGGTTCAGGGCGCACAGACTCAGGAGTCCATGCTTATGCCCAGGTGGCTCATTGCTGGGCCCCTGATCATGTTGATACTGTGCCACTAGTGAGAGGTCTTAATGGTTTAATGCCAAAAGATATTTCAGTGAGGTCAGCCATGATTGTTGATAATGACTTTCATGCAATAGCCTCCAGTGAAATGAAAACCTATCAGTATAAAATCTATAACTCTCCAATCCCATTTGCTTTAAATGCCAAGTATATGCTTTGGGTCAGGAAGCCACTTTGTTTGGATTTGCTCAATAAAATGTCTAAGAATTTTGTGGGTACTCATGACTTTAAAAGCTTTATGACTGCTGGCAGCCCAGTTCCATCCACAACCAGGACAATCTTTAGAGCTGAATGGGTCAAAGGGTCCGATTCTGAGCTATCCTTTTTTGTTTCTGGAAATGGCTTTTTAAAGCAGATGGTCAGAAATTTGGTGGGAACTTTGTTGCACCTTCACAATAAGGGTCTAGGTGAAAGTGAGCTTTTGGAGATTCTTGCTGCAAAAGATCGTAGAAAGGCCCATGTTTCAGCGCCGGCCCATGGGCTTTATCTCATGGAGGTGAAGTACCCTGAGGATATTAGTAAGTCATTAAAAACACTTAATTAATTTTATTTATAGCCAAAAATATGCTCTATTTTTAGGCTAAATTTTACTAATTCTGAAATAACATAATTTAAAAAACTAAATTTGGACCAAAATTTATATGGAAAAATTCTATTTTTCCCACTATTTATTTGTCTCCTAGGGATTCCTGAAGTAAAAGACCTCTTTAGGAAATGATTAAACATATAAGAAAGTTAGGTATTATTTATGAAAACCTGGGTTCCAACTCAAGAAGACAAAACTGAAAAATGGTGGATTGTAGACGCTACTGATAAAACTGTAGGTCGTTTATCTACTGAATTAGCTAATGTTTTACGTGGTAAAAACAAGCCACAGTTCACTCCAAATACTGATATGGGTGATTTTATTGTTGTTATTAATAGCGACAAAGTAAAATTCTCAGGTAATAAATGGGACCAAAAAAAGTATTACACTCGTTCAAGGTTCTTTGGTTCTTTAAGAGAGTTTTCTGCAAAAGAATTATTAGAAAAAGATTCTACTCAAATTATTTATAAATCTGTTCGTGGTATGTTACCAAAAAATAAATTAGCAGCTAAGATGCTTACTAAATTAAAAGTATACCCAGGTGCTGAGCATCCACACGCAACACAAAAACCAGAAGCTTTAAACGCGTAATTAAAGGAATAGTAATTTATGGCAACAGCAAACGACAAAGTTTATTATGCAACAGGAAAAAGAAAAACAAGTGCTGCACGTGTTTTCTTAAAGCCGGGTAGCGGAACTATCACAATCAACGGTAAAGACGCTTCAAAGTATATTTCAACAAAATCAGGTCTAATCGTTTTACAGCAAGCATTTGTTGTAACTGATATGGCTAACAAGTTTGATGCAAAAATCACTGTTAAAGGTGGCGGAACAACTGGACAAGTTGAAGCCATTCGCCACGGTATCTCAAGAGCTCTTTTGGCTGTTGATGAAGGTTTAAGGCCAACTCTTAAGAAGTCAGGGTTCTTAACTCGTGACTCACGTATGGTTGAAAGAAAGAAGTACGGTCGTCACAAAGCAAGACGTTCTACACAGTTCTCAAAACGTTAATATTAGTCAAAAAGTTAATTTCAAAAGGCTCCTATTTAGGGGCCTTTTTTTATTTTAGCATATTGTGATTGAGCTATTTAAGGTGGAGCACTTACTGTATTGGTAAAAATTACGCAGTGTTAGTCTATATAAAGTTCTATAGCTAATGAGTTTTTCATTCTTTGATGAAAATTAGTTAGTCTGCAAATTAAGTATTTATATTGGTTATACAATATGAGTAAAAGTAATTTTTCAAAAAAAGGAGACTAGTTATGAAAGTTATATCAATTATTATTGCTTTACTATTTGTAAGTTCAAACTTACTAGCAAGCCCAATTGCAAAGTCGGAGAGCACATTAAAAGAAGTTGTTCTGTGTACTTTTACTGAGCCGTTTATTTCTTATGAGTGGAACCCAAATACAAAGACATTAGTTAAAACAGACAGTGTAATGGAAACAGATAAAGTAATTGCTGTGAGCCCTTATGTTGTTGCTGATTATCATGGGCTTACTATTAAAGATAAAAAAGATGGAAAAGTATTACTTAAGATTTTAAATAAGCTTGGTGATAACGGAATGAGCCCACACCATTACCCAATGCAAGGAGTTTTACCAGCCTTTTGGGGAAGTACAGACCTAATAGGTGGGTGTCACACTCCAAAATACCAGCCTTGGAACTCCTCTAAAATGTTAAATGAAATCACTCCTGAAGACGCTGAAGTTAATTAATTACTATTTACTATTTTAATAAAAGCCAGGTACTGTTGATCTGGCTTTTTTATTTTAAACTTCGTGAGTATTTGTAAGGGTATTTTTAATGTTAAAAATTATAGTTAGTTTACTCATATGCCTGCCAGTATTCACGTTGGCGGATGATTGCATAAATGTTCCTGCTCCTAAGGCGCGTATTATTTATTTACATGGAATGAATTTAAAAGAGCATACGGTTAACGAAAAGAAAAGGAGAGTTCTTTTTAATAAAATAAGTAAAGAAAAAAGTATTGAAATTTTTCTGCCGAGATCAAAAATGCAATGCCCTAAGCATAAAACAATGTTGTGTTGGATGTGGGGGCGAGGTGCTAGCGACAAAATAAATAATAAATGGGATCAAATATTAGAAAGATCTAAAAATTGTTTTAAGTCTCAGTCCAAACTGCTTTACTTAGGTTTTTCCAATGGTGGTAACTATTTAAATCAAGTTTTTCAGTCATGTGCTGGTGGAAATTTTATTTCTGTAGGTGCATCTGGGGGCTCATTGGATAAGGCCCCTCGAGACTTGTCTAATTGTGGAAGTTACTTTTCTGTCATTGGTAAGTCAGATAAGGCAGTGTATGCCAGGGGAAAGGGGTTTTTCTCCCAGTTAAAAAAGCTAAATGCTAATGCTAAGCTTTTAGAGTTTAATGGGGGGCATGAGCTGCCGGAGCAAGTATTAATAGAATTATTAAAAGAGTTAGAGATATAGTCTATGAGTATTTCTTGTTAATATTTAATTTGGTTCTTTGTTTAAATATAAAGTAGAAAATAGCTCCGATAACAACACCTGATAAGTGACTGATGTGGGCAACATTAGAGCCACCCATAAACATACCAGCTAAATCTTTTAAGATGTATAGTGCGCCAAAGACCATACTGCTAATGTAAAACCAATTTAAAAAATAACTCACTACAAACTTACGCTTTGGGAATCTTAGTAAGTAATAGCCCATAAGCGCTGAAATACCGCCACTGGCACCCACTAACGGGATGCCGCTGTTGTCGGTAAAGGTGAATGCAAAAGTGCTCACTAGGGTGCCTAGAACCACTAATAAGATGTATCGGAACTTACCTAGGTCAGACTCAACATTGTCGCCAAAAACAAATAAGAAGTACATATTACCAATTAAATGCATCCAGCCCCCATGGACAAAAAACACTGTAACGCTACTTCTGATTTGCTCAGCAAAGGGTTTATTAGTTGAGAACTGTAAAAAATTAAATAAAGTTTCATCTGTAAAAGCCATGAAGCTGCTGATAACGGAAAAAACAATGAGTAGCCATGTAATAATTGGAGGTTTTTTGTGAACATCTTTTTTTAACTCTATAGGCATGCCCATTAAAGTAATTAATGTGGCAAGCCCACCGGGTGGTCGAGCTGACTGAAAGTGTGAGTTCTTTTTACCCTGTTCAATAGGTGGAAATGCTGTTGAAGAGGCAGCAGCTGTTGCAGTATTTAATATTTTGGGTGTAGATGGTGTTAACTCATTGGGGCCAGCCAGTTGAGCTTCCTCATTGCTGTCCAGCCAAATTGATTTACATGGGCGACATAAATCCACTTCAATACTTGTATTGCCTGAAGGTATATTAAAGTTAAAAACTTTCATTGATCCAACACAGGAAGGGCAAGTTCTTGTTTCATGGGAGTTAGCCTTAAAAGACTGATTCCACAGTTCAATAACTGTGTTGTTATCAACAGATTGATTAAGATTGAACAAAGAGACAAATTGTCCGTCACAAGAGTTACAACTTAAATAGTTTAGGCCATTAAGTGAAAACGGCTTTAAAGAAATAGTGCATTTTGGGCATCTAGGATAGTTCATAGATGCTACTCTAACTTAAAGTAGAATTATCTCAAAGCTGGATTGTATTTTATTTATGGTATTGGCTGGTCTTAAAAATCTAAAGCAATTCCACCATTTAGGATAGTGCCAGAGAAGTCATAGGCTCCAGTAATATGGAAGTAATTTCTAAATTCGCCAATTAAGGAAACAGAATTGATACCATAATCGCGATCTAGGTTTAAAATTGACCACTGATCTAAAAAGTTAAGAGATAATGTGGCTCCAAATGTGAAGTGACCACCTATTGATCCGCCTAAGCGAGGAAAGTCCTCGCCGTCTTGGAACTCCATAAATGCAAAAGCATCAACGCCAGCATCCGCATACGGAACTATAAACTGTTCATCCCAAAATTGAAGTTTATAAACAGCATTTAAACTATTTGGTAGCATAATTAAAGAGAAGTCTTCTAAAGGAACTCTTCCGCCGGTATTTAAATCTGTTTTAAAACGCCCATTCCCTTGGTTGTAGTAAAAACCAGTTCCCACTTTAATACTAAATTTCCCTAGAAATTTATATTGCCACTCATAATCAAATAAAATCATTGGAGCATTACTGTCTTCATATAAATCAGATAAAAAGAACTGCCCATCTTCTGTAGTTAAGTTGACAGGGTCAAACATTCCAAATCTAAGTGAGGCTGAGTTTTTTTGTTCTGATTTTTCTACTTTATATAAGTAATCTAAGTCTTTTGTAATTTTATACAAACCCTTTGATGCATTAGGGTGGTCAATTAACTTTTCACCTTTAGAGTAGGGTGCAATTCTACCACGGTAAACCTGTTTACGCTTATTTGCTTGCGCACGTTTTTGGGTTGCTGGCCTAAACTCGTCATCTTCAAGGCTGCTTTCGATGTCGTCTTCAATTGATCCAGCTGCAAACTCATCATCTTCAAGGCTGTTGTTAATATCATCTTCTATGCCAGTGTCAGTAAAGTCGTCGTCGTCCTCAGAGGCAATTGCTCTTGGTTCCTCATTTAAGTTTAAATTCTCTTTGCTGTCTTCTAATTCTAATTCATCAGTTACTGGTGGTTGGTAATTACTAAACTGTTTGTTTATCTTTGTATCAATGTTAGTTGAGATTTGATCCAGTTCATCGGCATAGCTATTGAAGCTAATTGAAAACAAAATAAATAGGGAGCAAAAATATTTCATTAAGAGTAAGCTCCTCTTTGCATTAGTCTTTTAATTAAAAGCATTAATGTAGTTCCTAAAAATAACATTAGTAATAATGTAAAACCAAAGCCAATTTTTAAACTAACCACGGCAAATAACCAAGCAGGTTGTAAAGCAATACGGGATAGTTTTTTTAAAGTGGGAGATTCAACAATAAAATGAGAAGCATAGGACCCCCATTTGTAATATTTTTTAACGAACCACTTTCCCCATTTAGTTTTTAAAAGCACTTGGCTTCTAAATGCTCTAAAGTCTTTAACAGTGGAGTCCATGCTTGAGCCAAAAGTGGCTGTGGCAATAAAGCAGTTTACGTCCTCAGATAATAGTCCAGCAACCTCCAAGGGTACTGTTGAATACTGGCAGTTACTAATGATTTCGCTTAACGGGTCTGAGCTTTCATTACCAGCGGCGCAAGGGGAGGTGCTAGTTGGTGTAATACCTAAGATATTTCCTGCCTCATCTTGAAGTGCTACTCGAGTGAAGACTGGAGTTTCATTGGCAAAGCCTTCGATAAACCCAGGGTCTAAATCTGGGGCGGCATCGTCAGAGTCTTTTGGGTAGTCCCCGTTATCAAAAGATAAGAGTTGGCTACTAGATGCAGAGTTCACTGTTTCAATGCTAGTTTGATTATAAAAAGCAACGATACCAACGATGGAGCCGCCACTAGGAAGTCTATCTTCAGGAAAAAGCTCAAGTGGTACGGGAACATTTACGCTTGGGAAGTATACTTTCTTGTCACCCATAAAGGCTGTGAAGTCTACAATACCTGCATTTAAAAAATCAGTATTAGAATTATCTGAATTTGGGTTTACTTGTGTATTAATTAAATAAGCTTTTAAAGCTAGTGAGTCGGTGGTTTCAGATCCATCCTCAACGCCGAAGGTAAAGTCAGCAGTATCTGATAAATCACTAGAGGGAGTTTCTGGGTCACATTGTGCATCAAGCTTGCTCATTGATGCACAGAGATCACCCCATTCAAACTCAAGTGTTACAGTCTGACCACTAGTATAGGACTCAGACTTTATGACAGTGCCTTCTGAATTTTTAATAAATGCTGTTCCACTAATATCTTGGTCTGAGGAAAAGGTGAGGCTAATTTCAACATTCTCTCCAACCTGACGTCGGTTACAGTCATCGAAGTTGGCAGCCAAGCAAGAATTAGCAATTGTTGCTCCTCCATTTGAAGTTCCTCCGGCTGTTCCTCCCCAAATGGTAACCGTTCCATTGACCACTGATGAGTTAGAGGTAGAGGTGCTAAAATTATTGCTTTTAAGGTCAATCACTGCCAAAGCTTGAGTAGAGAATAACAAGATCAAAATATAAGCTAAATTTTTCATATATTTATGGCACCATAGCCACCATAAACTGTCAATTCGTCGGGGCTAAAACAGGTCCTATTTGAGTGAAAGTTAACACTAAGATTACTTAGGAATTATTTAGTCCAGAGAGGGTAAATTACTCTTGAAGACAAAGAATAGAACGTGAGCGTATTACGAGTTAAATACTTTTGTATATCGCCCATACATGCACTTCGCGCATAGGGGCTAAACTTTATTAAGTTGAACTAATTTTTGTGCGATTTGGAAACCATTTAAGGCAGCACCTTTTAATAAGTTGTCGCCAACAACCCATAAAATCCAAGTGTTTTCCTCGGCCAAATCTTTATGTATACGGCTTACAGAAACATTATATTTTCCGTTGCTATCTCTAGGTGTATCGTACTCTCTTGGGTTTTCAAAGGTAGTTAGACCATCCTGTTTTTTAAATGCAGCAATGACTTCGTCTCTGGAAACATCTTTATCCAATGTTACCCAAACAGCTTCGGCATGTGTGTTTAAAGTAGGTATCCTAACAGTAAAAGCACTAATCTTTAGATCGGGAAGAGAAAGTATTTTTTTACTTTCATTCATAATTTTGAATTCTTCACTTGTGAAGTCATCATCATTAAAGCCACCAATATGGGGGATGCAATTATAAGCAAGAGGTTTTGTGAATACACCAGCTTGGTGTTCACTTAAATTTAAATTAGGTGCTTGTTCAGTAAGTTCTGCAATACCCTGTTTACCAGCGCCACTGGCGGCTTGGTAAGAGGCTACGCGCACTTTACTTACGCCAAAAGGCTTTAGTGCATTTAAGGGGAGCATAAGTTGTATTGTCGAGCAATTAGGGTTGGCAATTACTTCTGCTGAATTCATTTTTTCAAGACAATCACTATTAACTTCTGGAACTACCAGTGAGTGTTCAGGATTCATTCTGAAAGCTGCTGAGTTATCAATGGCATAAGCACCAGCTGCAGCAGCTTTAGGAGCCCATTCAAGACTGATTTCATCTCCTGAAGAGAAAAAAACCATATCAAGGCCGTCAAAGCACCCATCTTTTAGAGTTTGAATTTCACAATTGTATGCATCTATTTTTTGCCCAAGGCTTCTTTCGCTGGCAAAGGGTCTAAGTTCCTCAATAGGAAAATTATTCTCCGTTAAAAGTTGAATGAACTTTTCACCAACTACGCCAGTCGCTCCAACTAAACCCACTTTAAATTTTTTAGACATTTAACCCTCTTCTATTTCATTTACTTCTGGTATATTTTTTCTACCAAGACGGAAAACACCAAATATAGCTCCAAGAAGGGCATAGGTCAAAAATACAAAAAATAAAGTCACTTCAGGGCGAATTGCAACCATAGCAAACAGGAATACCCCAAAAACAAGGTAACTAAATGGAAGTCTGCGTTTGAGATCTAGGTCTTTAAAGCTTCTATAATTAAAGTTACTTACCATGACAATACCAAGTAAAATTGTCATGCCAAGGAGTGGGTATGACCTTAAAGACTCCAGTTGCAGGTCTGTGAATGCAAGAACAGAACTTGCTACAATTCCTGCAGCCATTGGAATGGGAAGCCCTTCAAAGTAAGCTGGGTCAGAAACCTTTTTTTGAACATTAAATCTAGCTAATCTTAATCCACCACAGGCCACATAGAAAAAGCTGGCTAACCAGCCAATGCGACCAAAAGGTTGTAGTGCCCAGAGGTAAAGTAAAATCCCGGGAGCCATTCCAAAACTAACAATATCAGATAATGAATCATACTCTGCGCCAAACTCACTTGTAGAGTTTGTCATTCGAGCCACACGACCGTCTAGCAAATCAAATACAGCAGCAGCAACAATGGCATAGCAAGCGATTATGAATTCCCCTTTAATTGAGTGAATGATGGCGTAAAAACCAAAGAACATATTTGCCGTAGTAAATAAGTTTGGAAGTACATATATGTTTACATTAATTTTTTTACCTAATTTTTTAGTTCCATTTTTTATAGAATGGATTGGGGTGGTGTTCATTCTAGAACCCTCCAAAAAAGTTAAAGATACACCATAAAAGTGAGGCGCTTAAAATTGGTAATGTAAAGTTATCATCAATCTTTCCAATTGGTATGAGTTCAGCAGAAGCACCCACTAATGCAGAAAGAATGGATACCATTAACAAGCGTTCAGTCATAATGTTGAAGTAAAAATAAAATGAAAATGAAATTATAAAACAACTTACAAAAGCAGCAACACTTCCTTGTAATGTTTTATTATTAATAATTTTATCTTTTCCATACAATATACCGAAAAAGCTAGCCACAGGATCTGCTACAGCTAAAAACAATAATGAAAGGTTGGCAACGTTGGGTGGGAAAAAGAAAACAACAATAAGGGCAGCTGTTAATAAAAATGTAGTGCCTGCGTAAGAGTTTCTTTCACTTTCTCTGATGAAGGGGCCCATAACTTTAAGGGCAACATTATTTATTGCTGGGAACATTTGCCTTAATACATCAAGGCTAACTAATACAACTGTGAGTAGACCTAAAATTAGTAATGCATTTTGACGGCTAAAGTAATTAAAAATTATGAGGAGAAACATCACGCCTAAAAAATGCCATAATTTACGGGCAAGATGCAGGTCTGATTTATTTTTAAAAGTATTGGTCATATCCAAGTTATTACCCTTGTTTTCTAGTCAAAAAATTTATTTTATCTAGGGTCTGTTGATAATTTATCTAGTCATTTAAGTGCCTATCTCGGCTTATCTTCTTCGCCAAGTTTAAACACTGAATCCTCAATGTGGCTTTGCCACACTTTCGGTTCAATTTTTAAACTTAACTCGAATCTAAACTAATCTAGCCCCTTAACTAACTAGATAAATTATCAACAGACCCTATAAGAGTAAATGCCTGAAATCAAATGTGTATTTCCTCTAATGGGTCTAAGTTTCAGTTGGTTAATTTTTTTTAAATTGGTGGTTTTAAGTTGACCTTGTCTCAATTTGATAAAAGTTTAATATTTTTAAATACTTAGGTCTATTTTTGAGGGGTGTAGTCTAGGGAGTAGGGCTAAAAGTCCCGATAAGCCTAGATAGGATATGTGTAACTTTTTTAGAATTCCGATTCTAGTTTTCTTTATTTTGAGCCTTTCAAGTTGGGCTGCTTTAGCTCGTGAAAAGCACCATCCGGGCTACCTTGATGATGTTGAAAATGAAAAATATTTGAAAGTGGTAGAATTCATTTTACCACCGGAAGAACAAAAGCTCACCATTGATTTAAATCGTTTAATATTTACTGAAGAATTCTCCAAAGACATGCTCAGTCGTTATCATCGACAATTTGGTTACACAGAATCACAAATTACTTTTGAGGCTCCTAATAGATTTCAGGAGTTCACAAGTTACGACGGCACGAGGGTAACTTTAGAAGAAGATGTTAAGCGTAAAAGAAAATTTGGTGAGTATATGCTTCGAAAGTTAACTGAGTATCATGTGGATGAGTACTTAGAGGGTAATAGTAACACTAAAACGTTATATACTATTAAACAGCAATTAAGTAATGCTTCAGTGGGTGTAGGAGGAGGCTTTAAGTTAAGAGCTAAATATTCACTTTCTGGTAAAGAGTTAAAGTTGCGTTTAAAAAACCCCTATGGAATTACAAATGAACTTATCTTGGATTTTGAAAATGATTTAGATTTTAGTAATATAAATTACATTTACCATGTTGGTGTTCCATTTTTTTGGAAAACAAAATTAGATAACTACTATGATACAGGTAAAGAGGATTTAACCACTGTTCTTAGAAAGTATATGAACAAAGATTTAATTTTTACATTAACAAATATTTATTCTTTTGATGAAGACAATGAAGAGAATAAAATAATTTTTGGTGTGGATTGGAAATATTAATTAATTCTTTAAATTTTAAGGCCAACATATTTTATAAAGCGCGCAGTTCTCGCCATCGGCGAGCTGTTTGAGCACTTTAACACGTATGCACGAAGTGTATATAAGTGCGATATACAAAAGCTTTCCACTAATAGCGCCTTGTCCCTATTGGACGATGCGATATTAGTGGAAGTTCTATTGTGAAATATGTTGGCCTTAAAATTTAAAGAATTAATTGATGGGACTGGAATTACCAGAACTTCCACCATGGCTTTGTCTTTTTACCCTCAACTTCAGCTAGTTTTTTTCGTGCATGACCTGAAGGGTCAAAATCATTATTTTCCATTTTTTCTAAACGTCGAAAGCTGGAGAGCTTGCTTGATATTTTAATGTTAGAATCAGCTATGAGTTTAAAGACCTTTTTGCTAGCAGGGACTTTTTTGAGCTGAGGTTGAAGTTCTGCAATAATGTTTTCGATGACATATAAATAGGCAGATTGTACTTTTGTTGGAGCTTCTTTGTCTTTTAATAAACGGGCTGACTCTTTTGTTAGAGACTCTAAGGTTGGAAAGTAAGCATTGTAGCGATCTAGTTGCTTTTCAATATCTGGTAAAATCTTTTCTGACATAAAATCACGATTTGGTCGAGCGAGTACAATTAATAGGGCTTTTTTTAGTTCATAAACTACATCGCCCTCTTTTTCTTTTTCAGTGCCGTCTTGTTGGCTCTTGATGGCAATTTCATGAGATTTATTAATGTGGGCTTGAACCACAGACTTTACTTCGTCTAAATCCAAGGTCAATAGAGTATTAGTGTCTAAAGTGCTGGCAAAAGAACTAACGGCGAATAGGCTTATTAAAAGTATTTTGTATATCATGCATGTAATTATAATGGCTAATGCATAGAGCTCAAGAAAATGGCGGCTATCCCATAGCAATCAACCATGTTTTAGACCTTGGTCTGTACAGCTAAATAGTTACTTTTTCTTTACAAAGAGATGACAATTGGAAGAGAATGCTATGGAATGATTAATTATAAGAATTATAACTAAAATAAAGTGAGGAAGTCTATGAAGTTACTAAAAGTGTTATTACTAACAGTTCTTGTTGGGTTAACAGCATCATGTGCCAAAATGGTCGAAGACGCGATCAAAAACAATCCTGAAGTTGTTTTTAAAGCCATTGAAGCAAATCCAAAAGCCTTTTTTGATACAGTTCAAAAAGCTCAAATGGAAGCGCAAAAAGCGGCTCGTGAAAATGCTGAAAAAGATCAAGAAAAGCAACTAGAAGAAGAATTTAAAAACCCTAAGAAACCATCGTTAGCAGGTAACAGAGCTTCATTTGGTCCAGCCACTGCAAAGGTAACTATTGTTGAGTATTCTGACTTTCAGTGTCCATTCTGTGCAAGAGCTGCAAATACAATGACTGATATCATGAAAAAATATGGCAATGATGTAAGACTTATTTATAAGCATTTACCATTTAAACCAAACGCCGAGCCAGCAGCTAGGTATTATGAGGCTATTGCTTTACAAGACACTGCAAAAGCAAAAAAGTTCCACGATATTTTGTATGCTAATCAAAAGAAGATTTACGAAGGTGAAGCTTACTTCAAAAAAGTTGTTAAAGAAATTGGCGCTGATCAAGCTAAAATTGATAGCACTAAAGACTCGAAAGAAGTAACTGACAGAATTAATTCTGATCGTGCAGAAGCTGAGAAGTTTCAAATTTCAGGAACTCCTGGTTTCATCGTTAACGGTGTAACGGTAAAAGGTGCATACCCAATGGAACATTTTGTAAAAATTATTGATCGTCATTTAAAGAAATAATTATTGGTACAATAGAATTTGTAAAGCCTCATCTTTTGATGGGGCTTTTTTTATGAGCAATTACTTTGAAAGGTCTATTTGTAATTACACTATCGCATACATAGACATTACATGAATGAGTTACGATTTTTTAAATGGTATTTTATGAATTGGACCTAGACTTAAAGACTTATTATTAAGACTACAAATATAAGGGGAGATTTTAACCCCCTTTTCTTTAGCTTTTAATAATAGCTCAGCATATTTAGGGTCAATCTCTTTGGCAGCAGAAAAACTAGTGCAGTCATTCCTTTGAATAGTAAAAACGATCTCACAAGTGTGACCCATATCAATGAGATCCATCATTTCTTGTAAATGTTTTTGAGCACGCGTGGAAACCGAATCCGGAAACATGGCTTTTTTATTTAATACATAACTAACATTTTTAACTTCAACAAAATGAAATTTATCACCAGTAGCATTTAGTTCATCAATGTTGGATATTTTTTTAGCCTCAACTAAAATTGAGTTTTTACCTAAGACCATATCAATTCGAGTTTTGTCGTTTAGCTTTACTTCGTTGCGAGCGTATTTATATTTTTTCCAAGAAGGGATTAATTTTTCATCGTAGGCTTCGCGAACAATTTTATTGGGTAGGTGAGTGTTGACGCCAACCCAAGAAGATTTAGTTTTAATCATTTGTAAAGTGAACTTAAGTTTTCTTTTAGGGTCATCGGTTTGAGAAACTAAGCAAGGAGCACCATCTTCGAGGCAAGTTTTCATACTTCCAGTGTTTGGAACATGGGCCACCACCACTTCGCCATCAAATTCAATATCGGCAAAAAATCGTTTATATCTTTTAATAAATTTAGCTTTCTTCAATGTTTTTTCAAATTTCATAGATCAGAATTACCGAAATGATTAGTAGTCGTCACCTTTAAAAATTGGGAATTTTTTAATGAAATTTCTATAAATTTAGGGTTGCTTTACAGACTGGCTAAGACTCAGCGCGCAATAACCTGTGCCCGAGCTCAAAATTAAGTGGTTTATGGCCCTTCCGCACATGGAAAAAAGCCATAATTATATTGAATCTCAGTTGTCACAAAAGGGGTTATATATCGGTTGCTTAGCCTTTAAATGAGACTTATAAGGAGTCCTAAGATTCTAGCATTTTAATGTAGGTAATTTATGGAAGCGACGAAAAAGGTATTACCAAAACCAAGTTGGTTGAAAATTAAACCACCAGGTGGCGAGAAGTATACAAATATAAAGCAACTCTCCAAAGAGTTAAATATTGCTACAGTTTGCCAAGAGGCGCGCTGTCCGAACATGGCTGAGTGTTGGGGCGGGGGAACAGCAACTTTTATGTTAATGGGTGAAGTTTGCACCCGTGGTTGTCGTTTTTGTTCAGTAAAAACTGGAAACCCAAAAGGTGTGCTTGATCATGATGAACCAAGGAAGCTTGGCGTAGCTATTTCTAAAATGGGTCTTGAGTATGTAGTATTAACTAGTGTTGATCGGGATGATCTTGAAGATGAAGGTTCCGGGCATTTTGCTGAATCTGTTCGCGAATTAAAAAAACTAAGCCCACATATACTGGTTGAAGTTTTAACCCCTGACTTTCATGGACGTACAGAGTTAATTAAAAAATTGGTCGATGCCAAGCCAGATGTTTTTGCACATAACGTAGAAACTGTTGAGCGTTTAACGAAAAGAGTTCGTGATCCTCGAGCAGGTTATAGATTGTCTTTAGATGTTTTGGCTCAAGTGAAAGAAATTGATCCAACGAGGTATACCAAGACCTCAATTATGTTAGGCCTTGGTGAAACTGACGAAGAAGTTATGCAAACACTAAAAGATTTACGCGAAGTAGATTGTGATGTTGTTACTTTTGGACAATACTTACAACCTACGAAATTAAAACTAAAAGTGGAAGAGTATGTAACTCCAGAAAAATTTCAGTGGTGGCAAGAAACTGCTGAAGCCATGGGCTTTTTATACGTGGCTAGTGGGCCATTAGTAAGAAGCTCATATAAGGCTGGAGAATTTTTTATGACAGGAATTATTAACAAGAATAAACAACAACAAGAAAATCAACCAGAAGTGAGGGTTTAGTATGGCCGTTGAAAATGTAAATTTACCAGATATAGGTGAGGGTGTAACCGAAGGTGAAATGGTTAAGTGGTTAGTCTCTGTCGGTGACAGTGTTGACGTTGACCAACCAGTAGCAGAAGTAATGACAGATAAAGCGACCGTTGAAGTACCAAGCCCCATTGCAGGAACAGTGGCCGAGCTAGTTGTGAATGAAGGGGACATTGTTCCCATTGAAACAGTTATGTTAAAAGTGGACTCCTCAGGATCATCTAGTAGCAAGCCTGCTGAGACAAAAACAGAGGCTGCGCCAACTCCATCTGCTCCAGCTCCACAAGCTGCAGCTCCTGTTGCCATGGCCACATCTACAAATATTCAACCACCAGTTGCCGACTCAAAAGTATTAGCCACGCCAAGTACAAGGCGCTTAGCTCGCGAGCTTAATGTGGATATTAATTCAGTATCTGGTTCTGGTCTTGCGGGTCGCGTAACTCGTGATGATGTACTAGCCCTTAGCAAAGGTGCAGGTGCAGTAGCTGCTGGTGCTCCAACAATGAAGTTACCAGAGTTTAATGTTCCGTCATTCAATAGTTCTAATGCTCAAGAAGAAGAAAGAGTTCCACTTCGTGGAATTAGAAGAAAAATTGCTCAGCAAATGCAGATGACAAAGCAAATTGTTCCTCATTTCACTTTAATGGATGAAGCTAATGTTACTGAGCTTTATAAAACTCGTGCAAAGGTAAAAGCCATTGGCGCCGGTTATGGAGTTAAAGTGACTTACTTGCCATTTATTATTAAAGCCTTGATTGCAACAATGAGAGAGTTCCCAATGTTTAACTCAAGCATTGATGATGCGGCTGAAGAAATTGTTTACAAAAAATACTACAATATTGGTTTTGCTGCAGACACTCCACAGGGTTTACTAGTTCCTGTAATTAAAAATGCAGATAAAAAAACGATTTTACAACTTTCACAAGAAATCACTGATTTATCCACTAGAGCACGTGCAGGTAAACTATCAATGGATGAAATGAAGGGTGCTTGTTTAACAATTACAAATATTGGAAGTGTTGGCGGAACATATGCCACTCCAATTATTAACCACCCTGAAGTAGCAATTTTAGGTATGTATAAGATGGTTGATAAGCCAGTATTTATGGATGGTAAATTTAAAGCTCAAAAAGTGATGAATTATACAGTAACTTGTGATCATAGAATTATTGATGGTGCCGTTGCTGCAAACTTCCTGAATGCATTTTTTAAACGTATAGAAAATCCAAGTCATTTATTATTGGATATGATTTAATTTTTAAAAAGAGAGATATATTATGTCTAAATATGATGTTTGTGTAATTGGTGCTGGTCCTGGTGGATATGTTGCCGCTATTAGGTCTGCCCAGCTGGGTTTAAAAACAGCTATCATTGAACGTGAATACCTAGGTGGAGTTTGTTTAAATGTGGGTTGTATACCATCAAAGGCTATGATCACTGCCGCTCATTTTTTACACCGCGCTCAGCATGATGCGCCAACAATGGGTATCAATATTAAAGGTATCGACCTTGATATGAAAAAGCTAGTTGGTTGGAAGCAATCAGTTTGTGATCGTATGTCTAAAGGTGTGGAGCAGTTACTTAAAGGAAATAAAGTAGAAATTATTTCTGGAGAGGCAAAGTTTAAAACAACAAGCCAGTTAGAAGTAAAGAGCTCAAAAGAAAATATTATTGTTGAAGCAGATAAATTTATTGTTGCAACAGGATCTAGACCCATTGCTATTCCTGGATTTGATATTGATGAAAATGAAGTTTGCTCGTCCACTGGTGCACTGGCCATGGAAACTCTTCCTAAAAAAGTAGTTGTGATTGGTGGTGGTTACATTGGCCTTGAGATTAGCTCTTATTTAGCAAAGCTCGGTTCAGAAGTTGAGATCCTGGAAGCTGGAAAAAGTTTACTTGCTGGGGTGGCAGATAAAGACTGTGTGCAGGTTGTTGCAAGAAAACTTAAAAAATTAGGTGTTAAAGTTCACTTTGGAGCCTTTGCTAAAAACTATAAGAAAAAGGGTAAGTCATTTGAAATCAGCGCTGAAGTTGATGGATCTATGAAAACATTTACTTCTGACAAAATATTATTAACAGTGGGTAGAAAACCGAATTCAGATGAAATGGGTCTTAAAGACATTGGTGTTCAAATTGATGAGCGTGGTTTCGTAAAAGTTGATCCGCAAATGAGAACTAATCACCCTAACATTTTTGCTATTGGTGATATTGCTGGGCAACCAATGTTGGCTCATAAAGCTAGCCATGAGGCAGTGCTTGCTGCTGAAGTTATAGCTGGTCATAACCGTGTGTATGACGCTAAAACTGTGCCTGCAGTTATATTTACTGACCCTGAAATTGCATCAGCTGGAATGTTAGAAGAAGAGTGTAAAGCGGCTGGTTACAATGATTTAAAAATTGGTAAGTTCCCGTTTGCAGCCAATGGTAGAGCAGTTTCAATGATGGAAGCAGAAGGCTTTATAAAAATGATTGCTGATGCAAAAACTAATATTTTATTAGGAGTTCATATTGTTGGTCCTGAAGCCAGTAACTTAATCAGTGAAGCTGTACTTGCCATTGAAATGGGTGCCAGACTTGAAGACTTAGCCTTAAGTATTCACCCTCATCCAACATTGGGTGAGACTATGATGGAGGCGGCAGAGGCCACTTTAGGTCACGCTATTCATATGATCCAAAAGCCTTTAAAAAGTAAAGGACCTGCTGGGCCATCAGCAAGAGCATAGTTAGTCATGAGTTTAGAAGTTCATAGTAATGAAAGCTTGTTCCCTGTTTTAGACTGGGGACAAGTGGATTACAATGAGTCTAATCAGAAACAACAAGAGTTAATTCAAAAAATTTACGACGAAAAACGAGCTGGTGAAGTTATTTTTTGCTCACATGCCCCAGTGGTCACTGTGGGAAGAGCCACAAAAGATCACGACTTATGGGGTTGGAAGGGTGAAGTTATAAAGAGCCCACGAGGTGGCAGGGCCACCTACCATGGGCCTAATCAATTAGTAATTTACCCCTTAGTAAATTTATCTTATGACCAGTTTAAGTTATTTAAAAAGAAAGATGTTACCACTTACATACGTTTACTTGAAAAAGTGGTTATTAACACATTAGCTAAATTTGATATTGAGTCCTATCAACGCTGTGAAAAAATTGAAGTTGAAGGTGAAAGCCTTGA
>CALLBC010000099.1 GCA_938001965.1 uncultured Bdellovibrionales bacterium
GCATGACTGTGCTTGGTAATAAAAAGGCAGCTGAATTGCCTGAAGTTAAAGGTCGCGCTCTTTGGAAAGTGGGTCGCCGTTTTGTAGAAGTACAAACACCGTTTTTAGATGATGATAAAGTTCTTTCCTTATTGAAAGATAATATCAAAGACGAAGTTGAAACTAAAGCTGTAAATAAAGATAAAAAGGCTACAGAAAAGTCAGTCAGTGACTACGATAAAGACTGAGGTTTTTTGTGAGAAAAAATAAAAAGTACAAGCTGCACCTAACATCAAGAGATCGAAAGATTTTAAAGTTTCTATGGAGATGGAAATATGCTTCTACAAATTTAGTTGCTACAGCTATATTTTATAACGCAAGTCTTGCAACTTGTTACAATAGACTCTTAAAACTTAAGAAAGAGAAGTATATCTTAACTGAGTCAATTGTATGGAACGAAGGACGTGCGTGGAAATTAAGTCGAAAAGGCCTTGCAGCCGTTGAAAATGAACTTTCAGAAATGGAAAATTTTGGCTGGGGTGGAGAAAACCCATGGCATGATTTTTTAGTAACTGCTGTTCACTTAGGTGATTGGGCTAGGAAACGACCAGAAGGTGTTGGTGTAATATCTGAACAACAAATCAGGAGGTACCACAGTAGCTTTTTACCAGATTTTTTACCTAGAAGTGATTTATGTCGCCCAGATGGTTATTGGTTTCGTATCTCTCACGAGAAAGAGTCTTCTATAGCCTTAGAGGTAGAGCTTACAAGAAAAATGGATAGTCGCTACACAAAATCAAAAGCATTTTATAATATATCCGATAGTATTGAAAAATGTATTTGGGTTGTGCCAACTATAAAATTTGCTACAAGAGTAAATAACCTCCACGTAGATTCAAGAACTAAGAAGAAAGATAAACATCAATTTTTTTTAGTCGATGATATTCTTAAAAATGCCTGGAAAGCAAAGTGTGTACATGGTTTTAACCAAGGCGCTAGCATTGAAGATTTACTCTATCGTTTTGCACATAAAAGCCCCATAGAAAGCCCATCTTTTTCCATAGGTCAAAAGATCTTAGAAACTAAAATTTCTTATAAAAAATCAACAACTTAAGTAAATAAGACTATAGCCTCAATTTTCGTATTAATAAAGCCACATATCCACATTATTTACCGTCTCATTCAAATTACAAAGGAATATATTATGAAACTTATCACCTTTATTACTCTGTTTCTATTGCTCTGCTCATGTAGTACCACTGGTAAAAGTATTTTTACAGGCTCTGCTGTTGGTGCTGGCATAGGGACAATCATTGGTCACCAACAAAAAGATTCTAAAAAAGGAAAAATAATCGGAGCTGCTGCTGGCAGTGGCATCGGAGGACTCATTGGTTATTTAGCTAAAAAAAAGAAAGACAAAAAAATAAAATCAAAGAAAGTTAATTATAAAAAAAATGAAGTGCCTCATCTAACCCGACCAAAAGTTCGTATGTATTGGCAGCCAGATCAAATTATTGGCAATAAGTACATCGAAGCCCACAAAGTTTGGGTGCTAGAGTCTGCGCCAACTTGGACGCGTTAATCAGACATTATAAGGATAAAAATGAATAACCGATACAACATATATAATAATGACTCCATGGAGATTTTGAGCAATTTTAATGAAAATTATTTTGACTCAATAATCACTGACCCACCGGCAGGGATTGATTATCTTAAACAAGATTGGGATTCTAGTTTAAGCAGTCCTAATAAGTGGATTACCCATCACCAAAAAATATTTGAAAAGTGTTTTAGAGTTTTAAAACCTGGTGCTTTCGGTTTTGTTTGGGCTTTACCTCGGGTATCTCACCGAACGGCAACTACGCTTGAAAACTCAGGATTTAAAATAAAAGATATAATCACCCACGTCTATGCAACAGGGTTTCCCAAAAGCCAGTATGTGAGTGATTTAATTTTAAAATCAAAAAAAATTGATTATGAAAGTATTTATAAAGTCACAGCTTGGATTAGAAAACAAAAGCTTGAGAAAAAACTATCTAACCAAGATCTTGATAACTTTGTAGGCAGCTCGGGAGCTGCCCTGCATTGGGTGAGTGAGCCTCCAAACCCGCAAGCTCAAATTCCATCGATTAACAAATGGAAAAAACTATTGTTATTATTAGGAACACCGCCAGAAGGTATTTGTAAAATAGTCAGTGACTATCATAGTAATAATATTGAAGCCTCAGACAAACTTAAAAACTTAGCCACAAAATGGCAAGGCTGGGGCACCAGCCTCAAGCCTGCTAGTGAGCATTGGATACTTATACAAAAGCCTCTTGCAAAAAATAATATTGGTTCCAATTTAAATCATTTTCAAACTGGAGCATTAAATATTGATTCTGCAAGGATAGCATCTGATGACTTAGTTGCAAAAAATAAACAAGCCTCACTAAAATTTTATCAAACAAAACTCAAAAGCCCCAAAGATGTTAAAAACTATCAGCCACATGAAGATGGACGTTTCCCGACAAACTTTTTGATAAGTAGAAGTTCCGAGCTGGTTAAGCATAAATACCTTAAGTATTTTAAGAATTTCGAGCTAGAAAAACCTTACTTTTACTCAGCAAAGCCTAGTAAAAAAGAGAAGGGAGATTTCAATACTCACCCAACAGTAAAGCCACTTAAATTAATAAATTATCTTACAGAACTAATCACGCCCGCACATGGAATTATTTTAGATCCTTTTATGGGTTCTGGGACGACTGGAGTATCGGCAATACTCAATGGCTATAAATTTGTAGGAATAGAAAAAGACCCAAAATATTTTTCCATCGCCAAAAAAAGAATCAAAGGCTCAATGAAGAAATGGAGTAAAGAAAAGAGGAGTGCCTAATGGTAGACTTAAATAACAAACATAAAGAAATAAATGAAAAGCCAATTGCTAAAAAGAAACCAAAATTTGAAAGAGTTATTCTAGATAATGATTCCAAGATGATTTGTAAAAATACACTGGCTCAGCTATCTGAAAAATACCCAGGATTAAAAATTTCAAAAAGTGACCTTGTAAATTGGGTTATGAAAAATGTTTTTAAAACCCTAAAGCCGCCGACTGAAAAGAAAATTTACAAAGCTTTCTATGATGAAGAGATGTTTTTGGCTCTCACTTTAAAAGAAATACGTCGCAAAAAGCGTAATGGTGAAAAAGTTGATATTAAGGTAGTGCTTGATAAATTAAACAACTTAAACAAGATTAAGGAAGCCTCAAAGTCTAGACCACCTGAAGGAATAGAAGTCACTTAGTGTGAATAATTTTATTCGTCTTCAAAATAGCTTCTGATACTGTTTCCTGGGTAAACTTTCAAATTTGCTTGCCGGTTATCGATAATGTCTAAAAGATACAGGCTTGTCTGGCTATCTACATTTTTGACCACATAAAACAGCCTGTATCTACCATTAGCAAAGGGCCAGGAGCGATCCCCAGTAGTTGGGTGCGTTGCTGCAGTTAGAGGGTTATCTTTTAAAAAGTCGAGAATTTTATCATGTTCATCTAAAAATTGCTCAACCAGATCAATGCTGTCTGTGGAATTAATAATAAAATCTTCAATAGCGCAGAGTTGTTTTTCATAGGTGTTAGAGAAAAATATTTTGGTAGCCATTTATTTTTTCTTTTTTAGCCTGCTAAGGCGCGTTTTTTTGTTGGGACTGTATTCTTTTGCGTTACCTTCAAAGGCTTCTGTAAGGCTTAGAAGTCTTCTCTGTAAAGAGACTATTTCATTTTGCATTTTTGCATAAGAATCTTCAGCTAACAGAATAAAAGACTCTCCTGATCGTTTTTGAATACGGATAGGCTCGTCCATTGCTAAGTCTAGATAGTCCTTAAGCTCTGCTCTTAGTTTTTTAGGGTTTGTATTTTGCATCTTGCACCTCTTAATTAAGTGTACCATAAGGTGTACATCTAAGCAATTAATAAAAAATAAGTGTTTTCAGTATCTTAACCTAAATTAGTGAGGCGGCACATAAATAAAGTCACAGGTAGAATAATAGTTTGTCTCATTTGATTTGTATATAGGGAGTAATTTGTTATGATCAAAAAGGTTTATCTAGTTTGTTCTCGTTGCAGAGAACAACAGTTCTTTGACAATTTAATATGGTTATCTAGTAAAGAGGCCGCTGATTATCTAAGGATTTCAGTTGGAGCATTAAAAAACAGAGTTTACAGAGGAGAAATTTTTCCTCGTAAGCTTGGTCGACTTAATCGCTACAACAAGAAAGAATTAGAGCAGCTGTTAAGTGCATCATAGGAGGTGTGTTTAATGGCTATAAAATGGTTTGAAAAAAACGGCATTCAATATGTTGATGTCATGACTAGCTGTAGAAGCAAAATTGACCCAACAATTCGTAAGCAACCACGTCGACGTTTTCATGTTGAACGTGATAAAATGACTTTAAAAAAAGCTAAGCAAGAAGAGCGTAAGCTTGAACGTGAAGCTTTAATTATGGTTATGCATGAGGAACAAAAAGGGATGTCGTTTGAAAGATTACTTGGTCTTTATGAGCTTCATGCAATGAAGCTTATGAAGATTGAGCAGTGGTCTCAAAGTAAAACTTGTTTAATGGATTCAATATCTAGTCTTAGAAGGTTTGCTTCGGACTGGCTTGAGGATTCTGCAAAAGAAATTAATTCTGCTAAAATTACAAGGCTTTTACATAAATTGAAGCTTGATGGTTATGCAGACTGTACTGTTAAAAGATTTTTAGGAGATCTTAAAAAAGTTTTTAACTTCGCTATCTGCGAAGAACTTTTACCTGGGGTTCAAAAAAATCCAACAGTGGGTATTTCAATTAAGAGCAGGCGTAGGAAAAGAGATGAGATTCTTCTTTATGATGAAATCAAAAAGCTTTTAACTTACGGCAAGCTTTACGAGCAAAAGTGGTACTTTATTTGGGCCTTTGCTGTTTATACAGGAATGCGTAACGGGGAGCTTTATGCTTTGAAGTGGTCAGATATTGAATTTGATCCGGAGAACTCATTAATTAGAGTTTCTAGGTCTTACAATAAAAGACTAAGGCTGTACAAGTCCACTAAAACTGGTGAAAGCCGGGAGATTCCAATTTGTGAACCACTTATGAAGGTCATTGATGAGCTTAAAAAGTGGTGGTCTCATGAGCAGGCTCGAAACACAAATGTGAATCTTGAATTTGTACTGCCAAGGCCAGGGCTTTGGAGCAATGGTTCGCAGGCTCAAGTTTTAAGAAAGTTTTGTACAGAGATTGGTATTACTCCTGTTTGCTTTCATTCTTTAAGAGCCTGTTTTGCAACTGAGCTTTTAAAGCGGGGTGTTCCAGTGACAAAAGTGATGGCTGTCGGTGGATGGGCTGAGCTTAAGACAATGAAACACTATGTAAGGTTGTCGGGAATTAATGTTCGTGGAGTTACTGATGCTTTAGATTTCTCATCACCTGAGGCAAGTATTTATCCTGACAGGGAGATGATGAAAGCCGTTGGCGAGAAGTATTCACCGGATGAAGATGAACTTAGTAAAGTAATTCCATTAACGAGTAGAAAATTAACCATGTTAAAATAGGGGTGTCTGCACGGCTGCTGCAAGGGTATTTAAGTGCCTGTAATAACAGTGGCTATGTTACAGCAACCAATTTTCCAAGGTCCAACCCGGACACATAGGTAACAGTTTGTACTTAAGACATAGGTAACACATTTGCTCCAAAAGGGTTCGCCCCTGTATTCACCTTACAAGTCTCTTCGTCAAAATAACCAATGTCATAATTCATAAAACTCACTAACCATATCTTATCATCAATTTGTCTAATTCCTACATCTTGCCCTGCAAATACTCTACTAAAGTTAATCTTTTTTCCATCCATACAAATTCTTCCACAGCGAGTTACAGTGATTACTTTATCATGTAATGGATAATCAATGTCTGGTAAGCCATCATAAACTCTCTCCGATGGTTTATAAACTTCACCTGGACACTTCATTTCTAAAGATTCATGAGGACGCTCGTTATTATACTTTTCTATAAAATTATCAAATTTTTCTTGTTGTTGTAATAAATTTTGTCCCGCGGGCTTTGTCGCTTCCTTCTTTAAAGTTAAATGCATTCTTTCATGTCTACCATTTTGTTGTGGTTTGCCTGGAGCTGTTCGCTCAATATTAATACCTAATCTCAGCCACCAAACTGATAAAGCGCTTAAGCCAAACATAGCTTGTACATTTGAAAATGGATTACCATTATCTGTTCGTATGGCTCTCGGCAAGCCATACTCTTTAAAGGCTAGCTCAAAAACTGTAAACGCGTATTTTACTTTTGTTGTTTCTAAAGCGTCACATGCTATTAAGTAACGACTACTATAATCAGTGATCGTCAAAGGGTAACAATAAGTTCGATTGCCCATTAAAAATTCACCTTTGTAATCAGCACACCATAAATCATTTGGGGTATTTGAATGACTTAATAGTGTTCCCTTAGCTTTATATTTATTACGTTTTTTCTTTTTATTAACTAAACCATTTCTATCTAATACAGCATGAACTGTACTTTTTGCTGGCAACTTAATTCCTGGAAATTGCCTTCTGATTCGTTCTCTAATTTTTCTTGCACCCCAACTAGGCTTTTCTCTTTTGGCCTGAACAATTATTTTTTCAATTTGCATGGGTAACTGATTAGCTTGTTTATAAGGTCTTCTGCTGCGATTCGTTAAACCATCAATGCCACAAGTTTTATAACGATCTCTGATTTTATAACCAGTCTTCCGGGAAATACCAAATTCTCTACAAAGTGAAGACATTGATTCTCCATCCAATAACTTAGCTATAAATTTAAGCTTTTCATCCATAATACTACACTCCTTCCATGGCATAAGACTTTCCTCCTTATACCTAAAAGTGTAACCTATGTGTCCGGTACGTTTTGTTACCTATGTGTCGGGTCGCTCACAATGGTTTTCTCATGAGAAGGCAAAAACCCCACGATACTAAGTACTTAATAACACTAAACCTCAAGGAGCTGACCCTCCGGTTTATTTCGCAATATTTCTGCAAAATTCAAAGTGTGGTGCATTTTGGTGCACGCTCTGGTGCACGCCAAAAAAAA
>CALLBC010000100.1 GCA_938001965.1 uncultured Bdellovibrionales bacterium
ACCACATGGGGGTGATGACCAATAATGGCCTTGGCTCCAGCTTTCACCAATGCTTTTGCTAGCCTTTTTTGTTTTTTATTAAAAGTTTCTGCGTACTCTGTGCCCCAGTGTGGAGTAACAATAACTAAATCTGTTTGCCTACTAAATTTTTCAACTAAACCCAATAGCCTTTGCCCGGGAGCACCGCCATCATAGCAATACAGTAACTGATCCGTTTCTATTTTTAAGTTAGAGCCATATGTGCAGCTAACAAAGGCAATACTCATATTATTTTTATAAATAACTCTTACCAAATCATCATCAGATTGGTCGGCTTTTTTAGTGCCAAAGTGGTCAAAGTTATTTTCATTTAAAAAATCTATGGTCATGTTTATGCCTTTCACACGTCTATCGAGAGTGTGGTTATTAGACGTAGACAGCAATGAAAAACCAGCACGAGCTAATGCTCTTACAGACTCCGGATGAAAATTAAATGAAAAATTGTGAGCAATAGCGCCAATAGAATACATGTTGTTGGTTGGATGATAGACCTCAGACATGGTCATATCCACCTTACCACTAGGAAACAATCCTGGAGCAGCAGCTCCTTCTAGGTTAGCGTACATTAGATCGGCTTGTTGTAAATAAGGTGTTGTTTCCCCCCATAAGGTTTCAAAATCACCACGACTATCATTTTTAAAGGACTGAACATATAAAGCACCATGAAAGAGCATGTCACCAGTTGCGGCTAAAACTAAGTCGTCATTCATACATGAGTCACTAGCCAGGGCAGAATTAGAAATTAAAACAGTTAAAAGAGTTAAAATAATATTTTTCATTAGTAGTCCTTACACTTTTCTTTATTAACACAAACTAAACCATGATCTTTATACACAGACTTATCCATATACCTTCTTGGAGTTTTATTTATTGTGTAGTTTTTGTCGGCATAAACAACATTCACAAAAGCTTTTACATCCACTTGATCGTAAAGCTCCATCACTTCAACATTATTCATTCTTATACAACCACCCGACTCATGATAACCAAGTAGCCCCTCCTCAGGTGTGCCGTGAATTAAAATAGATCTGGCCACGGAGTTGTTATTTAGCTTTCCTTCAAGGCCTTTCATTCTTAAAATTCGAGTCATCACAAACTTAGGTCCCCAAAAAGTTAAATCAGAAGTGGGAACAACAGCGTGATTTTTAAACCCGTACTTAGAACCATCAATGGCATAATTTAATGGCCAGCCCTCAGACTCCCCTTGTTTTTTCCATATCTCGTGAACTCCCGGAGGCGTACCACCTGTTCTTTTCACATTATTTACTTTTCCGCGGCCACCAGAAGTTCTGTATGTCATTTTAATATTATGAATAATTGTTCCACTTTGAACTTCATAAGAAAATAAATGAAGCATATTGCATGTAAAATCTGAAATTATGGCGTTTGTATATGGTGCTAAGTTAAACTCATGAACTAAACGATCCATACCTTCTTGAACAAAAGAGGGAATATTACCACTTAAGTATTTTGCACACTCAGGGTGATCAGCCAAGATTTCCATATTATAAGAGGAGATCGGCCCTTGGTAAGCAGTATTAACAACGCTCGCTGTAGCCATAGTGGCCGTTAATGTTGTAATTACAGCTAATATAATACTTTTCATTATTTCCCCTTAATATACAAATCACCATTTGAGCTAATACCAAGTGGCGAATTAAAATCTTGCTGAGTTAGTTTTTTAATTAATTTTACAACTTCAAAGTTCGGATCAATTATAATGTTTGCTGGGTTTTTACTTTGCTTTGTTGGAATAATTTTTCCACTTTCAAAATCACCAGTGTATTCGTTTAGATTCACTTCAAGGATTAGGCCTAAGTTCATTGGCGTTCTAATATTAAATCCCCAAGGGGTTGCAAAATTACTCAACGAATAGGCTATTAATTTATTTTTATAAAGCTCCATTCCGCGCGGAACATGGGGGCCATGGCCTAATATTAAATCGGCCCCAGAATCAATAGCAATTCTTGAAAACTCACGTAAATTCCCACGCTTTTCACCAGAGCGATAATGTGTCTCATCACCATGAGCCACATTAAGAGCTTTTGACCCCTCATCACCACCATGAAAGGACACCACAACAAGGTTTACTTTGTTTGATAAATCTTTAACTAGCTTTGCCACGCGATCATATTCTTTAATTGAAATTAATCGCCCCCAGCCATTACTATAATGAAAGGCTATAATACCAATCTTTGTTCCATTCACATCCATAATGCGAGTGGACGCTTCATCACTAGACTTTTTTGTTGGCCTTAACCCAACAGCCAAAATACCAGACTGTTCTAAATTTTTTACCGTTTGATCGGCACAGTGCTCGCCGTAGTCATAGATATGATTGTTAGCGATGCTCATTACATCAAAACCAACATTCAGTAACTGATCAATAACACTTAGATTAGATTTAAAAGCGTAACAGGTCTTGCCCTCTTTACACTTCCAACTCACTTCACTGGTTTTACAAATGGTCCCTTCGTAGTTTCCAAAAGTAATGTCCGCACTACTGAGTTCATGATGAATGTTATGAAAGTAATTTTGCGGTAAGTGACTTCCGCTAGACTGCAGCATTGTGTCACCAACAGCTTTAATGGTTAGGGCTTGAGTTTGATAAGTACAAAGTAATGAAATTGCTAAAGATATTAGTCTAAGTTTATACATACTGTATTTGTAAATTTTTAGTTAAGAATTGTTAAGTTTCTTGAGGCTCTTGTAAAACTTTGCTGAGAATGAATTACAAGCCTGTAATATGTACATTAAACTTAGGGACCTTCACCCTGACCTGTCTGTGAGCCTTACCCTGTATCTGTCATCATGAGCGGACTATCCGCCGCCCTAAACTGAGAATCCGCCATCTTAAACTAAGTATCCGTCATCCTGAACCAAGTGTCCGTCATCCAGAACGAAGTGAAGGATCTAGAGCGTAGAGATCCTTCACTTCGTTCTGGATGACAGGTTCTCTGTTCTGGATGATGGACTCTGCTCTGGGCAAGGGGTCTTCGTTCTGGATGACAGGTTCTTTGCTATGGGTGACGGATTTCATTCTGGCTAAGGGGCTCTTTGTTCTGGTTGGCAGATATTGCGACCAGAGTAAAGGATACTGGGTTCCGGTTAACGTATACTGCGTACAGAATGACATAAAAAAGTCTAATCTAAATGAATTAAACAGCCCCAAGCATAAAACTATCTATCTTTTCTTTTTTTTAGCTACTTTAGATATTTTTTTAGTTTTTTTACTCAGCTTCTTTTTAGTCTTTTTTGATAACTTCTTAACCTTCTTGCTTTGCTTTTTTTTAGCCTTTTTGGACTTTCTCTTCTTAGTCCCCGGGACTATCCCAATGCGGCTATCATTACTAATTATAACCTCCACCAAACTA
>CALLBC010000101.1 GCA_938001965.1 uncultured Bdellovibrionales bacterium
TATCTTTTTGATAAGACAAACTCAATTGTGCTTCTTTTCAAGAATAACTCTGACCAAATTTCTAATGAGCAAATTCAAAAATTAAACGAAGCCTTAATAGTTTATAAAGAAAGGCAAAAAGATATTATTGGTATTGAAATATTTGGCCATACATCAAGATTAGGTAGTAAAAGTTATAATTTAAATCTTGGTACAAGACGAGCCAATAAAATTAAAAATATATTAGCAGATGCTGGTGTAGAAATAAATAAAATTACAAATATTAACTCATTTGGAGAGGAGTTATTACTAGACTCTACTGAAGCAAAAGGTGCAAGCGAGGTTAATCGCCGAGTTGAGCTTAACTTCAGGTTAAATAATAAATTTAAGGACTGTTATTATGATAAATAAAATTATTTTTTTACTGCTACTATTTACTTGTATTAACTGTGCAAACAGAGGTTATGACACATTATCACTTGAGGTCCCTGAGTTATTCCCAGGTTTTGATCCTGATTCTTATGTTGTTAACGAAACACCAAAAAACATTATGTATGTACAAAAAAAATTACCAGATGAGCAAAAAACTAAGTTAGAGTTTATTGATGGCGAATATCAATTAAAAAAAGACTCAGCTTATTTTTACTATGTGCCAATTGATCGGCAGCCAAGTTCATTTGTAGATAAAGATAAATATAAAAATTGGCCTAAGATCAAAGTTAACAATTTAGAGGCTTTGTTAATTAAGTAGTCTAAAAAAAGGAAATTTTTTGAATAATATATTTTATATCATTCTAATTTTATTTATTTTATCTTGTGGGCAAAACCATCACATTACAGATTTTACAAATTCAGCTTCAAGTATTCAAAGTGTTGCACTTAATAACCCTGGTCATATTTTTTTAGGGCAAGCAAAGGTTCTAAGTGGCTCATGTATCTCGCCCGGTGTTGAAGAAGATGTAGTTGTTACCATAGCTGGGGCAACACCAGGAATGCTAACTTGCCCTTGTGAAAATGGTACCTTTACATGCCCATCAACAGTATTTACTGACCTACCAGAGGTACTAAATTTTGATGTTTTATATAAAGGGGCAGAAAATATAGAGATGGGATTTGGGTCATGCCCTCCATACACACCACCCACAAATGTTGGAAAAGAGTACTACTACCGTAGAACAAATGTGGGCAATGTTGCAAATGGTCCAACCCATAGCAGTAATTTTTCAGGAACAGACGGTTTTGGTCTTCCAACTAAAGGCGGAGGAGTGCAAGGTATTCGCAACCATCCGTTAAGTTTTTATAGAGTTGATGATGTTAATAACGCAAATACGAGAGAGCTTAACTACAGCGGAGCTATGTTTAATGTTCCCAATTGTATTGATGGGCAGTTTTTTGATGTGGGAGACTCGTTACAGATACAATACTCAACGGCCGGTGTTGGTCGTTATGCAATTAGGTTTAAAGCGGGTAATACTCCAAATGGAGCACCTCAAGTTTACCATAATAGGCAATGGACTTTTGACCCAAGATACCACACACGAAGTATTACAATTACGGGAGATATTACAAATTTTTATTCGCGAGTGTTTTTTATTGATGATAAAGATAGTGCTCAGATGAATTTAAGATACAGAATTAACGGTGGCACTTATAAAACTATACCCACTGCATGGATCTCAGATTCACACGCTGATGCAAGTCTATCTGTAGCTGGACTTGTTTCTCCAACAGCTCTAGATGATGAAATTTCAGGAAGTGTAAACGATATATTAGAGGTAGATGTGAGTGCTAATGACACTGATGATAATGCCATTGATAAATCATTAACTTCCATTTTAGAAAATGCAAACCCAACTACAGAAGGAGTTTGCTCGATAACGGCAAGTCCAGATTACTTTGTTAGGTTCACACCAATTACAGGTTTTTTAGGGCAAGCTAGCTGCACATATAAAACTTGTGATAATGAAAATGTTTGTGACACAGCAAAAGTGCAATTTAATTACAACTAACTCTAGTTTAAATATGTATTTTTATCTCTTTCGTACAACTATAAACTCTTGTAAACTTTCATTTTACTAATAAAGGAATATGTTGCTACGGGGAGGCTAGAAATTTTTTTAAAACAAATTAATATTATACATATAAGAATTATAAATAGCTGAGTGTGTGCCCGAGGTAGTGTCTCTAAAAATTCTATATATAGGCACAACAAAAGTATTACTTAAGCTTAAAGGATTATCTGTTTCAAAAAAGATATTGCCAGTTCCACCACTTAAGGAATTAGAAAGAAAAGATGTTGGCGTAACAACAGAGTCTATTTGAAGTTCAATTAAGTTATCATAACGAGCAGAGCCATCTCCTGCTGCTGATCCAGCTCTTGAGTATGTAAATAATAAATCGGTATACTTAATGTCTGTAGGCGGATTGTCTTCCTGGTAATATAAAAATAAGTCCAAGTCACCGCTTGTATTCCTTAGTACATGAGGAGCAGCAGTGTAATCTTCAACTCGATTGTACTCATCATTAAGAACATCAATGATTTTTCCATTTTGAAGAGTGATTTCAGAATAATGATCAAAGCCAGTATTTGAAGTTTCACTTGAAGCGCGTCGTCCTCCATTGACAGCAGTGTATATTGTATATCTTGTGAAAGTAGTGCCACTACCAAAGGGGTTGGCTAAATTAACGTTAGTGGCTTGATCCCTTACAGTTGTTCCAAAGAGGGATCTCCATAAATTGATTTGGAGGTTTGGAAATATTGTAAAGAAAAACGGTGGGAAATTAAGCACTCGTCCATTAGAGCCACCGTTACTTGCGCGAGTAAAAAATGTAAACAGAACACGGATTTTTCCAAGTCTTGTTGAAGATGTTGAACTTTTCCCTGAACCCGTCACTGACTTTGAAGTTACATGTATGTTCCAATCTTCTGCCTGGTCAGCGTCGGAGTTAATATCATAAGCCTTACCAGTTGAGTTTGCGATTAGCTTTTTATTTATCTGAAAAGTTTGACCAGAACTACTATTTAAAATTGAAGCATCAAGAACTTTAGATTCAAAATAGGGAGCAATATTTGATTGCCAATTGCCACCAGAGTCATTTTGAAATCCACTCAATGTGGTAGGGTCTTGTCCAATAATTAAATCGACATTAATTGATTGCTCAGGAATTACGATATTTAGAAGATCTCCATTTTTAAGGTCACTACTATCTATATTACTCGCATTGAAAGTGAGTTGAAATAAGCCTGGATTAGATTGATCGGCAACCCAGCTAGAACTAATTGCAGAAATCATACTATATATTTGTGTGCTTCCAGCTGTTAAGTGGTGATTCTGTCCACAGTTTGCTAATATTAAACTTAGAATTGATATCACTAAAAAATTTACTTTCATACATAGAATGCTACCATATTAAGTTTAAAATAAACAATATTTGTATAAAGATAACGACTTAAGTATTTCTATTGAAAAGGAAAAAGAAGCCAATTTAAATTTATGGATATTAAAGTAATATTTAAGTACAGAAATATTACTTTTTCTGTATATTACTGATTGTAACTAAACTTGACTAAAAGCCAGAAAAAAAACTATAGGCTGTTAGGTGCATACTAAAGAAAATAATATTAAAAAGTAAAAACCAAGGTTAGATGGTTAACCATTTTGGATTAATAAAAAGTTAACCTAAATAAAGCCTAGTACATCAAGTCCATAAAAAGGACCTTCCGTATGTCCAGAAACAGTGCGACTTATTGATTATAGAGTTACAGTAGGGTGTCTTCTCCTCCTGTTGCTGCTTAATATATAAATTATACTGGCAATTTGAATACAGCTGGGTACATTTTTTATGAGTTTAGTTTCCTAACAAAACCACGTGAAAACCTACCAAATAAGTTAAAAATACTCCAAAACGTTCCAAGTTAACCAAGGGTTAAGTTATTGTTAATATTGAATTAATAAGTAATTACAAAAGTTTAGCAAAAAAGCTCCAGCTTTACTCTGTCTCTCCACATGTGCTTGCCCTAAGTATTCAAAATTATTAATAAAAATTAACTTCTCTAAAAGTGGCAGTGTGGCTTCCTAACATAGCAGGTTTTAAGCTTGCTATGTACTCATAAAAAGAGTACAATAACTTATGTTATACATCGTAGATTTGTCACTTATAAAAAAGCAATTAAGAAAAGCCCCAGGCTATATCGTAGACAAAGTTCAAATTTGGGCTGATATGGTCGAGAAAGAAGGGTTAAATAAGGTACAGAAAGTGCCTGGTTTTAGAGATCATACTTTAAAAGGTAAAAGAAAGCACCAGCGTTCAGTTTATTTAAATAAGCAATGGCGGCTTATTTATACGTTAGATAAAAAAACAAAAAAAATAATAATAATTGTTGAGGAGGTTATGCCACATGACTACTAAAAAATTTGGAACTAAAGAATTAGAAAAAATGAGAGGTCCTGTTACTTTTGCAAAGCTAATTAATTCATATAGGCTATCTGAGGAGCTAAGCCAAACTGAGCTTGGTAATATCTTTGGTGGAATTAGTAGGGGAGTTATCTGTGATTATGAAAAGGGGAGGAGAATACCAACTCCAGAAAAGGCAGCTGAAATGGCGAGAGCCTTAGGGGAAATAGAGTCTTATTGGGTGCAAGTAGCGATGCAAGATTATTTACGTGAGCATGATTTGAATTATAAGGTTAGGCTTGCTTAATGGTTGAGACAAATTTTCTTAAAAAATGAATAATATAAAAAATTGTAACTTAGAAATAGTAAATAAAGTTTTAAATTTTATAGATTGTGGCTCAAATGGAGTACGCCAATATGATTGAACTACCAACCGGAGATAACCGTACAAACTTACGTGATGCTTTATTAAAGTACTGCGAGCGCGATACTTACGCCATGGTGGTTATCTTAGAGAAGTTATTTGAAATATTAAGTTATCAACACACTAAGTCTGCGCAATCCTGAAAAATAAAACTATGTATTATGTACTTTCAGTAACTTACAGTGAGTTAACTTCCAGAAAGTAGAGGTTTTAGAAGTTAAACTGCTGTAAGTAATTGATTTTACATAAATGAAGGTTTCTTGAGTTTTAGGTGAGGTTTGTATGTTCAGTACAAATGTATACTAAGTCGAGAGTTAGTATCTATTCAGCTTGAGATAGATACTGAAAGTAAAAAATCAGCCGACTTTCTCACTCCATATGGAGACAAATTACCCCTATTTCGATTCACTTGAGTAAACAGTCTATTTTTTACCATCTAGTCCCGGCATGTGAGTAATTTATTTACTTTTTTACTCATGGCGAATAGTTGTTTTTGAAATTATCTTACCGTATTTGGCGTTGTTTTTTGTAATCATAATTAGGATCAAAATCAATGGTGCCAAATAATTTGAGTATATCTTTTTGTTTTATGTTTTTAATATATTCTTTGAGTGCTGTAGTAAGAGCTTCTTTTTTAGTTGCATGATTACCAACTTTTTTGGCTTGTGTAATGAGGCGTTCAATTTTATCACTCAAAGTTAAACTGCCTTCTTAGCCTTAATCCTAGCAGCCTTCTTTAAAATACCACCATATTTACTAATGGCAGCCTCTTGTCCGTTAGGGAACAGAAGTATGCTAGGGTTTATTCCTAAAAAAGCACCGATGCGAGTTGCTATATCTACGCCAATTTCTCGTTTATTATTTTCAATAGCACTTAGGTTTGTGGGGCTAACTCCAATGGCATCACTCATTTCTTTTTGAGTAATATTAAAATTTATTCTGAAAGATTTAATTATATTGCCAGTAGTAGTTTTTTTGTTAAAAAGTGAATCTAAATTTTTCAAGGGTTTCCTCCTGAGTAATCATGTTCTGTTGTAACTTTCACAACAAGTACAATGACTTGTTTGTTTTTAATTTTATATATTAATCTTCCTTTGAAGCTAAATGCAGAAGATCGGTGGCCCTTCCAGTTGTCAAATAATTCATGATCATGCCAAAAGTTAGTTCCTACAGTAAGAGATTGGGGGCCAAACTCTTTAATTTGCTTAATCCAAGTTGAGATAACTTCTTTATCCTCACGGGTAAGCTTTCCACTTTTTACTTCCTTTTCAGCCTGAGCAGAAAAAAGAACTTTCCACATAATGATTAACCCCCAGAGGAAAACTTATCATTAAAGATAACATATCATTTAAGATAAGTCAATTAGTAGCTTATGTTTGTTAATGGGCATAAGTTATTTTAGTAAAATCGACTTGTTATTCCTAACAATCTAATGTGAAAACCTACCAAATAGGTATAAAATACTCCAAAACGTTCCAAGTTAATCATAGGTTAAGTTATTGTTAATATTGAATTAATCAGTAATTACAAAAGTTTAGCAAATTGCTCCAGCTTTACTCTGTCTCTCCGCCAAATGGTGCCAGGCCATATTTCCGGACGCACCACTCCGCAAGACATAATCAAGTCGCTTCGCTATCAAATTGCTGTTTGCAAGCCTTAAAATTATGGCGAGAGCAAAGACGATTTTACAATCAGAGTATCCGTACAATATAACCG
>CALLBC010000102.1 GCA_938001965.1 uncultured Bdellovibrionales bacterium
TTAGAGTCTGGTTATAGTGTAAATACTAAGATTAAAAAACAATTTATAGGTTCTGTAAAAGGGGAGCATAATGTGTTTGCCTTTTATTGCCAGCTCCCTGAGTTCACAATCATTGAAAACGGCGGTATGCTTGAGGTGGATGCCCACTACTTTGTTGATGAAAACCCAGTTGAGTTTGATGTTTACATACGTATGGATCATCAAAATAGCGACTATCACTATTTATCTCCAGGGAGCTCATTTTCTATGAGCCAAATTGAAAAGCTTAAATACAATAGCAAAAAGGTAAGAGTGCATGTTGATGATAGATTAAAGCTCCTTACCCATTTAAGTATTTCTCATATGATTAAAATCTCAAACGAGCTTTAAGCTCGCCCAAAGTATACAAGTAGAGCAATTTTTTATCCTTTATTTATGGTTACTGGTTACTCTATTTACAGTCCTAACTCACAATAAGTCGTTCAGCTCAAATTAAGGGCATAATAAGGCTCTTCCGTTTCTGTTCTTTGAAAAAATGATAGGAATTATGTAAACAATTCACAACTGCAGAGCTTTATTTATTTCCTAAGTCATTGATGTTATTGTGTTTTTACGTAATACAATTACATACACGAGAGGCATAATAAGATTCTAAGCATTCATTTTTAATATATTGAAGCTTGTTATAGATTCTCTTTAAGAACTTTCAGGAGAAACAATGAAACACATACTATTTATTATTTCAGTATTAGTGATGAGCTTAAACTCGCAAGCTAAAGTGGAAGCCCTATTCCACCCCTATGACAATACTATGGAAAAAATCGCAGATATTTTCATGAATGCTGAAAGTACAATCGATATGGCTCTTTATAATATAGATTCTAAAAAGAAAAACCCAGTGATTGCCGCTTTATTATCAGACGAAATTCAAAAAAAGATTCACTCAGGTGATTTAACAGTAAGAATTCTTTTTGAAGGATATATGTCTAAAGAAGAAAACTTTGATAAAATGAAAAAATTAGAAGCCATTGGCATTGATGCTAGATATGTGGGAGCGACACAAAAAATGCATCACAAGTTTGCTACTGTTGATGCAGGTACAGCAAAGCCAATTTTAATCACAGGATCAGCCAACTGGTCTATGATGTCGCAAAGGTTTTATAACGAAAGCGTTCTTTTTATGGAAAACCAACCCGGTATAACTAATAACTTTCAAAGAGAGTTTGAATTACTATGGTCGCAATCAAAAGAATTTGGAGATGAGTATGTATATGTTCACAATTTCTTAGATGGTATAACAAGCGTAGACTTTATTTTAGAGCCCGGCATTGGTGTGAAATTTAACACTGATAACTTTGAAGTTAAAGGTAACAAGAAAAGCCGATTCAAAAAAAGAAAAGACGTTAATTATGTATTAACTAGAGAGCTTGTAGCTGCCATAGACTCTGCTAAAGAGAAGATCGAAATTGCAACCACTCGATTAGTGCTAAGGCCAATATACGATGCTGTGATGAGAGCTGCAGCTCGAGGTGTAAAAATTAACCTTGTAATTACAATGGGGCAGTTTGAACCAAAGTTCATCAGAAAAAAGAACGTAATGAGAAACGAAGTTAAAAAAGGTAAAAAAATGGTTTCTTGTGATGAAGATCCTTACCTAAGGCGTTGTTCTACTAGTCAAAAGTTTGCTGGTTTCTTAAATGACCTTGATTATGAAGGGAGTGAAAACGTAAAAGTAAGAATTAAATACTTTGATTTACGTCACGATGCTTACTTGCAAAAGCAAATGCACTCTAAATACATGATCATTGATGATAAAAATGTATTAACTGGCTCATTTAACTGGTCTTACTCTGCTGAGTACAATCACTTTGAGAACTTAGTAACATTAGATGGCGCGCTTCATGAAGCTGCTGTTGAAAACTTTAACAATGACTTTAATTACCTTTGGAATCTTGGCAGACAAAATCTTTGGGGTATGCAGAGGGCTTTAAAAAAGAATAAACAATTTAAATGTTCTTTTTCGCCAATGACATTAACATATGATGAAGTTGATGGTTTGCTTAATGGCGCAAAAAAAGTAGCTAGGTCTATGAAAAGAGCGGTTAAAAAAGCTGCTGAGAAAGAGGCTCAAGAGGCTGAGGAGTTTGCAAGCACTGGTGCTGGCTATACACCTCGAAAATCAAAAGTTGTTAAAGGCAAGCTAATTGATGATATCTTTTGCGGCGGAAAAATAAAAATAGATTTATCTGAGTAATTTGTAATTACAACTTAATAAAAAAAAAGCCAGTAGGGTCTACTGGCTTTTTTGTATTATTTGTATTTTAAACTTATAGTTGGAAGGTGCTTCCGTTTTTGTTGTCACCGAAAGCTACATTTTGTTGGCCCATGGCTTTTAAAATACTGGAGTAAAGAACGCCAGTTTTTTTACCAGTTTGTTTTAAAAAACGACCCCCGCGGATACCGCCACCACCATGGCCTAGCACCATAACAGGGAGGTTATTCAGGCTGTGGTTGTAGCCTGTACCTAGGCCACTCCCAGTTACGATTACAGAGTTATGTAGCACAGACTTTCCATTGGCCTCTTTGATAGCCTCTAGTTTTTTAGCCATTTCCGCAATTTTTTCGGCATGGTACCTGTCCACCTTTCTGTGGAGTTTTGTGTTGTAATCAATGTCATTTACTTTTTTATGGTGTGAAAGAACTCCATGAATTTTTTTGTGTTCATCATTTCTGTTGTCTAGTTTAATTTGTTGATAAAGGCTCTCAGAAGCTTCACCACTAAACATAAAGCAAATAGATCTGTATTTGTCGCATGTAAAAGCCAGAGCTATAAGTTCAATGGCATTGTTTACAGTATTATCTAAGTTGTGAGTCATATTTCCAAACGTATGATTTTTTACACCATTAAAGCTTCGATTGTTTGTAGAGCACGAGTTTATAGTTTGGCCAGGCTTTGTTTGGTTGGCAATGAGCTTGCGTTCAAGTTCTCTTAGGCGAGTGTAATAATCATCTAATTTACTTTTATCAGCACTGTTAATACGTCTGTTAAGTTCATCTCTGGCATCTTTTACAGTGTCTAGTACACTGAGCTTAAGTTGCTCTCTTTTTCTAACCTCGTCACTTGTGTCAACACTGCTAGATCCTTGTACTAGGCCATCAAAAATTCTTTTTTGAGCCATGTTGGCAGTTCTCATGTATCCATTTTTATCCCAACTTAAGGCGTTTTTAAGTGGGTTGTAATAATCCACATCATTAGGTTTGTCTAGCTGGGAGTTGCCGGCCAAGAATAATGTTTTATTAGTAAGGTTTTTGGCAAATATATCCGCAAAATGAGTATCAAAAGAGAGTTTGTGTTTATAGCTATTTGCATTTTTTCTACCATGGTTCGGAATTACAGCTCCAGTTAAAAATGAAGAAATACCCTGCATGTGGGGGTTTCCATTTCCGCCTTTGTTGGAAAGTCCTTCAATTAATGTAGTGTGTTCTCTAAGTCCTTCTTCTTGAATAGCCCTTACATTTGACTGCATTAAATTGTAGTTAGTTTCTGAAATTCTTCTTGGAAAAAATGAATAGCCATCTAAATTATTGGCAGGGTTAGTTTGCATTACTCCATGGGGGTGATACATGCATAAAAAGCGTAAGACTGTTCCGTTATTTAAACTCTGTGCATAGGCTTTGTTGTCATAAATTGAGGCTAAGTAGGGTAATCCAACAAGGGCAGCCAGCCCTTTGCTGCCACATTTTAAAAAGAGTCTTCGATTTAAAATTAGTTTATTAATGCTCATAAGTAATGCCTCTATTTTTAATTGCTATCATTCCACTTAAGAAAGTAATCAGAGTTAAATATACTAGTAATTAGAGATTGGATATTGTCATTGTTGCCAGTTAAATTTTCGCTAATTTTTCTGGATTCACAGTAATCACTATGTGAATTCGTTAAGTCCATGTTTGCCGTTGTAAAGTAGTTTATATTTACACCGGCAAAGCAAGATTTAAATTTATTATCATAAGCTATGGCACGAGCCATATCTTTGTGATCAGCTATACTGAAGTTATTAATCTCAGTTTTGCTATCAATATTATTTCCAAAGCGATCTTTTGTTTTATAGCGGCCGAGGGCATCAAAGTTACCAAGAGCAATACCATAAGGGTCCATGGCTCTATGACAGCCAGCACAGGCCGCACTTTTTGTATGAGCTAATGCAATTTCTCTTTCCGTAGCATTAGGTCCTAAGTCATCTTCCTCAATCTCTGGCGTGTTTTCTGGCGCAGATCCCATGGTTCCGCAGTTAAAGTTTAAGTGAACATCAAGCCCGCGCATTATCAAAGAGCCTCTGTCGGGGTGAGAACCCTTTACAAGGAGTGTGGAGGCAAATAAGCCAATATCAGCATAAGGTGAGTTGTTTGGCAGATCATATTTTTGTAGATTATTACCACGTATATTTGAGTTTATATTATAGTGTTTAGATAATCTTTCGTTAAGAAATCGAGTGTTACCAGTTATAATACTGTTAACTGACTTTTTGCTAGAAACAATGTCAGTTAAGATTTCTACAGACTCATTGCGCATATCAGTTAATATTAAATCTAAGTTTGTTTGATTAATATTAAAAATGGATTCATTAAATTTTAATTCCTTAACTTTATTAATATCTAGCCAGCCGGTTAATAAGTTTTCAGAGTAACTTTTGTGTGAAGAATTATTTCTTAATAAGTCAGCAATAATTTTTTTATACTCTGTTGTGTTGGAGAATTTACCATTTTTAGCAAGGTTCCATAGATCACGGTCAGGAGTGGATTTAAAAAGAGCTAAATTCACTCTTGTTGCAATCTCAAAATCATTATAACGTTTTAATCCAGAACCATTGCCTTCACGTATTAGATATAAAAACTTAGGTGATGCGAGGATGGCCAGTAAGCCGGCTTCTAGTTTGTCTTTGGCTGTGTAATTAAATTCTGAGTTATTATTTAGTTTGTTAACAACATCTAAATAGGTAGCTTTATCAGCTTGATCGAGCTGTTTGCGGTAAGCTAATTCAGCAATAGAGTTTAACTGGTTTGTTAAGCATGTATTTTGTTGTGTACCACTTTGATTAAAGCAATTTTGATTTTTATTTTGGTTTATGAATGTGTTGGTAATATCAGAAATACCTTCATAGTAAGAGTCAAAGTAGTTTTGGTCTGTAACCTGACCAAAACCAGAATTCCTAAATGGACCGCCACCAATATCAGGTAAGGTTGTGAAGTTATAGTTAATGTCTAAAATAGTTTTAATTGAATTTATTAATTCAGTTTTAGATAAGCGTCTTAAAGAAACATGGCTAGGTTTAGGATTGTGATCTTTACATATATTATCAACCTTAGGTAATCCTTTAATAAACTTTTCTATAAAGCTGATGTCACTGTCGCTTAGTGGGCGGGCGTTCTTTGGCATTGTTTGAATTGCAGGGTCATTAATGCCTTTTGAGTTTCTAAGTCTTCTGTATAGTAGTGATTTTGTAGGTTCGCCACCAATAAGAAGTTTTTTTGGGTGATTTGCCCAATTGCTTAAAGTTGTTAAGTTTGAATAATCAACAATTTCTGGGTGAGTAGAATTAGCTCCACCGTGGCATTGTACGCAGTTATCTTGAATGATTTTTTGAAAACGAGGGAAGCCGCCAGATAAATCAATTGGTCCTGGGTCAGGATCAACACCATCTCCGCCACCACCAGGTCCACTGCCTAGTGAATCAATAGCTCCCGCACCAGTAGATTGAAATGCTGGCACGCAATTTTGCCATAGAATAATATTAATAAATAAGGCAATAATTATAAGTATTGATCTAGTAATTTTACGTACTCGCATATCATTAAATTATATCAAATATAGTAATAATATCACTGAAATTCACATTAATGTATTAAGATGGGACTATTCATGGTCGATGGTCGGCCCAGCTTTTACAGTGGCAAAACTCAAGGAAAAACTTTTATATTACTTAGGTCTTTAAGGTTTAGTTCATCCTTTGTGAGTTAATGTTAATGTATTTTTCACTAAGGTTACAAAAATTGTCTTTTTGCAGTTGGCATGCCAATACAGCTATTTAAGTTATTGGAATAAGGCTTACATTACTGGCCCCGACCTTGCTTTATAAAGGGTATATAATCCTGGGGAGGACAAATATGAAAACTTTAAACTTAATAACTAAAGCCGCTTTATGTCTCATAATGATACAGCTTAGTTTAGCGTGTTCAGAAAAAAAATCTAAAAGAAGCACAGTAGGTATATATAGAGCGCCAGTTAAAAACGTAAGTGAGCCAGGAACAGATTCAGCTGTTGCTACAATCACAGGTGCAGTTGTTGCCAGTTTAGATGGGTCAGAGACTCAGGAAGTTTTTCAAAGAAATGTAAACGCTTTTTCAACAGCATTTATGATGCCAGATGATAGTGAGTTTGGTTTAGGTCGAGTGAGTGGTTCATACGAAGAGATCACAGATAATTCAGGAACGGGAATGAGACTTAACTTAAATATTTGTTTATCTGATGAAACTAGCATTGACCCAAATAGATCTTACAACAATGTAGCAATTTCTGGTGGGACAAACCCATTAACAGTTTATATCCAGGACTCAAAAGTAGTTCAAGACAACGAAATGTACTCTCCACTTGAGATTTCAGGTTATTCTGTAAGAGGAGTTATTAACGGAAAGAACATTAGTGTAGAATTTGAAAATAATTTAGGAACAATCAGAATGGTTGGTGATTACAGTAGATCAAAAGATTGGTTTGCAGGAGTTATTTCTTTCTCTAATAAGGTAAACTTTATTGAAGGTGAAGAACCTTGGAGAGCACAGTCAGGTCAATTCTACAGCTTAGGTGAGTTTTATGTAAAAATGAGCTCTTTAAACAAAGGTTGCTTCTAATTACTGTTTGCTAACCTCAATATTCATGGCTTCAAAAACTTCTTGTTTTAATTTATGACGATCAGAAAACTCATACCCTTTAGTAGGTATGGGTTTTAATATTTTCATCCCAACTGGTCTGCTCCACGGTCCAAAAGGCATAAATAGCTTTTTTCTTGGTAAGGCTTTGTAAACACCATCCAGTACAATAGGAACAACAGGTATTTGCCCTTGTATGGCCAGAATAAATGGGCCAGATTTAAATGGTAGTAGTTGAGGGGGAGTTTCGTTTCTTTTTCCCTCAGCTGCGAGTATAACACTAACGCCATAATTTTTAACTTTAACTAATGATTTACTGTACTCTTTAATCACTTTGTCTCGGTCGCCACGAAATATTCTAATTGTTCCCACTGCTTTTAATGCATGTCCAAAAATTGGTATATTAAATAAACTTGATTTTGCACCAAAGCGCATATCATTTGTTAAGTAGGCATTGAGTACTGGTATGTCAAAAAGGCTAGTGTGATTAAAGGTGTATAGGCAAGAGCTGTTAGGTACGTTTTCTAAGCCTGACAAATTCAGTTTCATGCCCGTTACCCAAAGTACAAACTTGGACCAAGAGGTTGTGAAAAATGTGGGGAAGAAATTACCTCTAAAAATGGCGCACACAATAATTGTGATGGAACCCCATATAATTATGGAAAGAAGTATTATTATCCCTGCTATAATAGATCTTAAAGCTGAAAGTAAATAAATCATTATAGTGCAAACCCTAGTATTCTTTCTCTGGCCTTTTCTTTTTGGCGCATTTTGTATTTATCATGGGAGGAGGGTCCAGACAGATTTTTAATATGAGTGTCGTAGTCAATGATCTGTACTTCAAAAGGGTAGAAAAAGTTAAATTTTTTGTCTTTATCAGTTTCAAGGTTTACAAGCTTTCGGCATATAAACTTAATAAACCTATAGTCAGTGCCCGAAAATTTATTTGTTTTTATTAGTAAATCCTCTTCATCAACGCCTTCTAAAATTTTACTGGATAAAAGCTTGTCAATTTCTTCTGGTTTAAGGTCATCGCTTTCTTCAATGGCTTTCATAAATAACTTGATAGGGTACAAATTATTATGGGATTGATTGGGTATTAAGTGGAAAATGCCAATAATATTATTGGTCACTAGAAAGCGCATCACTCTAAAACTATCAAATAAGTTTTTAGTTATAAACCTGACCCCAACTTTATCGAGTACAGTAAATGCCATTTTATCTGGGTTGGCCAATAGTTTAGTGACCGATGAGTCAGAACGTTTAAAGTTTTTAGTGGAAAAGCTATGTAAGTTTATTTGCTCTCCAGACTGTTTAGTTCCAAGAGTATGCCCTTGAACTTTGCCTCCAAAGATATTGTCTTTAAAGGGTTTTAATATTTGTTCTTGTATGTCACCAGAAAATTGAGCGAATAAATCATTGTCTAAATGCACAAGCACATGAATAACTTTTAAAATTGCACAGGCCCAATTTAATAAATTAGGGTCTGGCTCAAGTTTATTGCTGGCGTGAATAAGTAAATTATGAATAGTCTCCAATTGGGCAGGGTCAGCTAAGATCGGTGGTATGTTGTTTGCCTGATCATCCAATAAATAACTTTTAATATAGGAAACTGCTCTGGCGTGATAGTTCCATAGTTTTTTTTCATCATCTGGATTATCTAAATCATAGCCATAGCCTTTTAAAAAATTAAAAGCTTCTTCAGGGTTTTTAACCAGTGAAATTTGTAAGTCTAATGGTGACCGGCCGCCAATAAGAGCTTGGAAGATATTTTCATCAAAATTCATATTCATGTATTGATCATATCTAAGCCCTTTAAACTCTTTCTAGGGGAGGCGCGACAATGTAACATAATTTTTACTAAATGGACTTAAAAATAAATCAGTTAATTCAAGACCTTAGGCTTAGCTACATGAGCTCATCTCTAGTTTAATCATAAAATAATGGTTATTATTGAGAGGATGTTAAATAAGCTTATTATACATACATTATTTCTATTACTAGCTAGTCATTCATTTGCTGAAATTCTAGGCGAATTTTCTATTGATGAAATAGTTCTTAACACGGCTTATGAATATACTGACCCTAAGCAAAGTCGATTTTCATTAGATGGAAGTTTAATGTCGGTGAAGTGGGAAAAGCAAAATGAACTATCAGTAACAATTGGCTTAGGCCCAATCAGTTTATTAAACACACCCATATATGTGAATAAAAATGAAAATGAATTTGGGCTAATTGAGGCCAAAGCAAAATACTGGGGACCATATGGAGAGATTTCTATGGGTTTATTACCAGTTCAATTTGCAATGGAAGGAGCTTTAAAAGAGAGCGAGCGATTTTTTTATCGTGGATTAGTATTTTCTAAAAAGTTAATTGCACTAAGAGATTTTGGTGTGGCTTATGCAATTAAACATAGTAATTTTTATACACGAGTGATGGTGCATAACGGGGAATCGCAGGCAGAAAACCCAGATGGGCGAGTGTTTTATTCTGGTAACTGGGGCTGGCAATCTAGAAAGTTTGAATTTGGAATATCTGCACAGACCGGTGAAGTAAAGCCCGAGTCCCTTAATAATGTGGCTAGCGAGCGTCTAGGATTGTTTGATGATCTATCCACTATAAAAACAAGAGCAGGGGCCATGTCGGTAAAGGCCAGATCAAAATACTTAGATATATACTTAGAGAACTTTATTGGGCAAGTGGAGCAAAAGTCAGTAATAAAGAAGTGGCATGGTTGGCATGGAGATATAATTTATAAATCACCAGGTAGAATTGATGCATTACTACGCTTTGATTACTTAGATCCAAATAGGGATGTGAGTTTGGATGCAGTTAGGGAAGTGACATTAGGTTTTTCACTTCGAGATAAAAATAGGAATAGCCGAGTATTTTTGTATGCCACCAAAGTTATTGATGAAGGTACTGATATTGCCAATGATCGTTATTCATTAGTATGGCGCCTACAACCAAACTTTTTTGATACGCCTTAAAAACTTACTGAATTTTACGAAATCTAAATCGTGTCCACATAGCCATTGGCATTAAGAATAAACTAAACAGTAGTAAGCCCATTCCTGGAGGGTTAGTTGGCGGGTTTTTCACTAGGCCACAGCCTCCGCCAGCGTCATCGCCAAACTCACTGTTTGGAGCTAATCCTGAAAAAGCATTAACTGGCATTGGCATAGATGGGTCACCAAAGAATGTCCAACTTAATAATACATCTTGGTTACCGCTATTAATTGGATAACTTGACTGAGCCTTAAAGATCACATCACCTATGCGCTGACCTCTAAAGTAACCTTTAGTAGTATTAGACATTTCTTCCATAAAACTCATAGATAAGGTCATTTGATCACCAGGAGATGTTAATGAGCTAGAACCAAAAAAGTTTACAGCTCCATTTTCGCCTTTAATTAGCTCTTCACCAAGTGATTTAATGCTGTCATTGTGTGAAGCATAGCCACTGTTTGCACAGTTTAGGGCTAGTACCATAGGTAGTTTTGTATTAGTTAAGGAGTTAAAGTCAGTAATATCAAAAGAGTCACCCCATCTGTCCTCAGCCCCATGGCCGTAGTAAGTCATCATCAAAGGGGTGTCGTTATTAATTGTGTTTAATATATCCACCTTCAAGTCGCTACCAGATACATAGTCAGTTCGGTTGAGAACACTATTTGATAGGCTTTCGTTTTGACCAGTTAGAGTGTTTGCAAGTTGTAAGCTACGTTCGTAGAACTGCTCACCACGTTGGTCAACACCAGAAACAAATACAAATGAGTTAATGTTTTGCTCTTCAGGTTGTGAGTTTGCTGACTCATAGCTAATGAGCTTATTAATATAAGTATCAATTTCAACAGCATTAGAAGTAGGAATTCTTCCTATGCTAATAATTGGTGTTGAGAATAAGCCAGTAGTTTCATCTTGAGGACTAACAAACCATTGATCACTGGCAAAGTCTAAGTGCTTTCCGTAAATCATTCTTGCTGGCCATTTATTTAAATTTGTATTAGTTCCAAGCTTATCTTTAAAGTCGTCTGTTGAGTCACCCACAAAAAGAGCATACTTGGTTGCAGGCCTTTCCCAGTTATCATAAGCAAAGAATAAAAAGTCTTTAATGGCTTGTGAGTCTTTGCGCCCGCTTGAGAACTCATCAAAAATTTGCTCTAAACTGGCTTGTACAACTCTAAAGCCTTGGCTACGACGCCTTTCTGCTAGTTTATCAGTTGTTGCTAGTAAATTTTTAGGAGCAATAATTATTAAATCAGCTCCTTGGCTAAGATCTCTTAAATAACTGCTGTAACCAGTGGATAGGTCCATATGAGTAGGTGATAGGGTAGTGGTGTTGTCCACAAAGGCAAACTTAGTGCCAGTGAGTGTTGGCTCACCACTTCCACCAAATCCCATTAAGTTAAGGGCATTAAATCTAAAGCTAATATCACTACCATCAATTGTTTCTACAGCATTAGAAACCTTAAATACTCCATGAGGGTTACTCACATCATAGATATCTTGGCTATTTGTAAAGCCATAAGCAACGATATTGTCGCCAAGCTGTTGGTTGTTAATAATGAGCTGTTCATTATTGAACGCATTTATTCTAGGGTAAGATATACTGACTTTATCAATATCAACTAAGTTGTAGTCTCCAGATTCACTTGTTGCATCAGAAGCTTCAACTCTTATAATATTTGCTCCCTCTGTAAAGTCGGTCAAAGGAACACTTACAGAAACGGCTCTGTAATGTTTAGTTTCAAAACTAACTGAACCATTTAATGATCCATTTACATAGACATCTAATGTATGTGTCGGGTTAAATGTTATAGCCGGTCGACCACGAACATGTAAAATTATATTTACATTGCTGTTACTGTGAATATCGAGGTCAGTAATGTCAGCGTTAACATCCAATTGTGCAGAACTATTAGCAATGGTCCCTTCCTGGCGCACTAATGATTTCCAGTAAACATGTTCAACATGTCCACCCACTGGTAAGTCTTCTTGAAAGTATAGGTCTTGTTCATAAACCACTTGAGCTATATGAGTTCCCACGTCAGTTTTATTGTCATCTGGATTGGCATCTTCACTAGCAATCCTTAATGGAGCTGCAGACTCATTATAAACTCCATTAGGGCTTAAAATAATTTCATTAAAATAATCTTCTAAAGTTTCTGTGAAGCTTGCATAAAACCTAACAGCACCTCCTGATGTAAATGAACTTCCACCAATTATTTCAATTGGTATTTCTTTGCCTTCAAAGTACATTCTGAAGTTATCAGTGCTTGAGTTATCAAAAGGGCCAGTTAGACCGATAGCATCTAAGTCAGAGTATTTAATCTCATGGATACCTGTTTTGTTAAACTTAACTTTTAAAACATTACTAAAAGCCTCTGGTGTTACATAAGATGCATTAGCAACTGGTTGCCAGTCCCATGCATTTCCATCTAAACCAATATCTAAAATAATATTAGTGGCCTGCTTTACAAACTCAGAAGTTGGGTTGTATTTAACAGGATTTACTGTCACTTTTAAAAATTTCTTTTGACCCTGTGTAATTAAAGTTGGCTCAACATTGTAGTATTGGCTAGGTTCAAAAGTATTTAGTGCATAGTATGTAGCGTCTTCAGCATACTGTGGCTCTAAAATATTTGTACTACTATTTAAGGTCCATTCAGGTGATGGGCTCAATTTTACATTTTGTACACTACTTTCAGTAACTTGGAAGTCACTTAAATTTGCACCTGTAAAGCTGGGATCCACTTCAATTAATAATATACGCTCAAGAGTTTGCGCTATGCCGGCTTCACTAGTTTCACTGTAACTATTAATAGCCACATTGCTATAGCTTGCATTCCATGTTGCAGGAGTGAAGGTCATTGCCGCTGGGTTAATTTCAATGCGTAATGAATTAATAGTTTTACTTAAAACTACAACTCCACCACCTAAGTCAATACCGTTACCGATGCTGTTTGGATCACTGCTGTCACCACCATTGTCATTATTCTCACCAGTTCCTGACTCAGAGCCTGAGTAGCTTGGTGCAGTTCCCAGAGTAGCAAGAGGTTGTGCTAATACAGGTCCATGCATAGTTTTTGAGCCGTCGGCTCCAACATCTTCAATGTAGTAGTAGTAAACTTGTCCATTGATAACTTGGTTATCTCTAAAAATATAATTACCAGCACCTAAATGACTATGTTGGAAATTTCTAATTAGTGTAGGGTTAACTTGCGTAAAGTTAGAGTTTATGTTTTGGCTACGGTAAATATTAAAGCCATAGTGATTAACCTCAGCAACAGTTTCCCACTCAACATCAATAGTGCCATTGAAAGGAGTTGCTTTTAATTGAGTTAAATCAACTGGGCTTGCAGCCACATCCATATTAATTTGGCATGTGTTTGCTGCGCCATCATCTAAATCAAGTATTTTATCTTCAGTCACTGGCTGAGGAGTACTTCCCCAGAAGTTACCAAACCATTGATCAAAGGTTAGTGTTTGGTTTCCACAATTATCTGCGTAAACTAAGTCATACTGTTGAGTGGGCAGGGGAGACCCACTATATACTGAGTTAGCTGGCCCAAACATGAACCCAACATTAGAAGCAACAGTTTCAGTAATTGTGGCGGTAGTATTAAACCTAATTCCACGAACTTCAGTGCCTGTAAATACTGGCTCCATATTTATAAATTGCCCACCATCTAAATTTGTTAAATTAGATGTTCCTTCAATTCTTAGGCCTTCTTTGTTTAAATTATCTATTAGGAAACCTACTAAACTAACTATGCCCGAAGTGGCTCTCATTCTAAAACGACCACTTTTACTCGTTAGAAGGGCTTTGTTAGTAACTCCTTGAGGGTATCCGTCGTTAACTCCTGTAGTTTTTAGAACTCCACCTAAATTTTGTAAAAAACGCCCATCGGCAACTTTAACTGTTCCGCCGCCAGTGACTTCAAAAGTCATTCCCACACGAACGTTAATATTATTATCCACCTCTAAAGTTTTTCCGCTAGGAACTTTAAAAGTAAAGCTTTCACCAGTAGTAAATATTAAGTTTCCAATTTCTAATGTGGTTCCACCAACTGTAACATTTCCGCCAGCTCGTTTATCAAAACGAAGGAGTTCAAGGGGAGAAGTAGAACTTACAACTTGATCGGTGGCAGTTGTATAGTCATCTTGCATTTCAATAGAATTGCCATTTTGTGTAATGATTCCTGTATTAATTAGTCCGCCATAAATTTCAAGGCGACCACCAGTCATAGTTAAATGCCCAGATGTGACTTCAATATTTTTACAGCTTTGCGCGCCAGCAGAGATAATAGGATTGTTTGCTTGGAATGGGATAATGCAATTGAGAGTTGAGTTAGGAACTCCATTTGTCCAATTGGTTCCTGTGGTCCATACTGTATCTGTTGTACCTAGCCAAATTGTGCTATCAGAAGTTATAACTTCTCCTGGTGTTCCAGAGCTAACCGGAAAGCTAGTTCCAGCAGAGAAGACGTAAGCTTCACTATTAGTTATATGGGAAGCTAAGTCAATCTTAGCACCCATGGTTACACCGTTTGGAGCTAGTGAATCAATATCATACTCAATATAAAAACAGTTTTTAGGTGGAGCTGTTGCATGATCTTCTATTGTTAAATCACCAGCTGTAATTGAAAAAGTGGCACTTGCGGGAATTCCTGCAATTGTTGCTGTACCGATTAAGATCCCTCCAGTACCGTTACAAGCAGAGTTTTGATAGATTCTCACTTCATCTATGTCGGCGCCAGAAGCAGTTCCTGTTTGTGTCACTTTTATTGATAAGATGTCAGTGTCGTTAAAGACTCCTGCATCTGCTAACTTTAAGCTGTATACACCCATTGTTTGTGTGCTTCCTGAAGGGAAAGTGGCTGCATTTGTTGCTTCTGTAATAAAGTCAAGGGTAGTCACTGGAGTATTCCAGTCAATTAGATAGTTAGTTTCACTATCATTGCCTTCTCCGCTTAAATCACCAGCGTAATTGGTAATATTTAATGTTCCAGCTGGAACTGCCGGGCCAGTAAAAATATTAGTTACACCTGTTGCTCCAGACCCATTTGAAACAAAACTAATGTTGTCTATTGAATTACCCGGAACCTGACGCATTAATCGCAGCATTTGAGTTGAGTTATCTATAGGGTAACTAAATTGTCCATTTTGAAAATGATCAGTTGCACTAATAGTTGCACCAGTATTTACTAAAAAGCCGGCTGCACCTAAGTTTTCAACTCTGTATTCATTGGCATTAACGGTACCATTCACTACAACGTTGTAACTGTCAGCTGTGGAAGTAGAAGTGATGATAGACTTATTGCTAACACTACCGACCATATCTAGCGTACCACCGGCATTAATAGTAATGGTGGTGCCATCGCCCATTTCTAAGGTTCCACCTGGTTCAATAACTAAACTTGCACCATTAGAAACGGTGATATTACCTAGTGAAGTTAAAGTTGTTCCACTACCTATTCGTAATGTTCCATTGAGCACACGAATGTCGCCACCAAAAGAAGAGTTATCAATAACATCAATAATATCATTACCGGCAGCACCTGTGTTATTTATATCTAAATCACCAGGAAAATGTGTTCTCATTGCTAAACTTTGATTAATAGCACCGTTCATATTTAGACGACCATTGGCTGAGTTTAAAAATACATAAGAGTCGCCAACATCTAAGAAGCCACGGATTGAAATGTTACGTGTAGAACCCTGAAAGTCTATGGTTCCACCATTTAAGAATGTGGCATTTTCGCAGGTGCCATTCACATTAATATTAGTATTTCCTGAGCCTAAACCCACTTGGCAACTTTTAGTTGCACTGGGAAGAGGGAAGAACCAATTGCCATTAGTGTTCCAATTGCCAGTTCCTTTCCAAATAGCATCAAAGCCTGCAACAATTCTTACACTATCAGTAGATATTGGTGGGCCTGAAGCCACGCTAAAATCATAGTTTTCTGAATTTAATATATCAGCTGTGTTTTTTAATTGGAATCTAACAGTATGATCTTTAACACCAGAAGTTGTAATGCTTGCTCTTAAGTGTAAGCAAACAGGTGTTGTGCCACCAGTTTGAATGTCGCCTGGGGCAAGAGTAAAGGTTGCAGTTTGCGGGCTACCAGAAAGAGTAGTTGTGCCTAGTAATGTATCTGTGTTTTGGAAAGTACAATTATTAGCACCATTATCCTTATATATACGTATATTTCCAACTTCTGAAGCAATAGCTGTTCCAGTTTGGGTAAAAGTAATCTCTGTAATGTCAGTTGGTGTGTCCGTTGCCGTTAAAGCAAAAGCAAAGGTTCCCCATAGTGTTTCTGCTGAAGGTGCACCTAATGTTGTTGGTGGGTTTCCAGGATCTGTATTATTTGATACCGTAAGCTTAGTTCCTGCTGGAGTTCCCCAGGCAATACAACCAGAAGGGTCTGCGCCACAAGAGCTATCATTGTCACTGGCTTCGCCTGCGTTATCTCCGCTCCAGTTATTTACTGTAACGGCACTTGGTGATCCGGAAGTCCAAGTTGTTGCTTGAACACTGTAAGTAGTGGCGTGACCATCATCATTAAAAAAGCCAACATTAGTCCAGATTGGTGTTGCAGTGGTTGTGCCGCTTAGCCTTACAGCTGGACGTCCACTTGCTACATAATGGAACTCACCATTACTTAGCTGGCCAACATTACCATTGTTAATATTCAAGCCGTCACCTGATGTATGTGCGATTCTAAAGTAATTTAAGTCAACAGTTCCTGAAACATTAAATGCAAAAGATCCATCACTATCAATACTACCAACGTTTGCAGGTGCACCATCAACTTGTAGGTAACCTCCTACGGGAACACTTAAAGTTCTGCCGCTGCCCATTGAAAGGGTTGCTCCAGACTCAATGATTAAAGTTCCATTAACTGTTACATTTCCGCCGGCAGTAAATTTTGCACCATTTCTAATTTTAACTGTCACTCCAGTAGGTATAGTAAAGGGGCTGTTGTTAAGGATTTCATAATCATTATCGATGTTAAAAATAGTGCCTGTACCAGACAAAACAAGAGCATTTAATGTGGAAAAAGGATAGCTTGACGTAACAACGTTGTCTCCAGCAATTTCCATATTAGGTATAGTACCAACAATCTCTAGCGACTGTGGCGCTGTACCATCTAAAATAATATTATTGTCAGTACGGCCATAGTATAGGCCACTTGGTGTGTGAGATTTAAAGTAATCACCAGTAATTGTTAAATCTTGATTCCAAAGAGCTAGTAAGCCAGAAACAACTTCTACACAGGAAACTGTATAGCTTGCTGGGTAAACCCAAGTGTATCCAGTTGTACCAGCGGCAGAAATAATAGCATTTTCTGTATTGGTGTTAGGAACATTTCCAGGGGACCATGTGGTTGTGCTTCCCCAAAAGTTAGATGCGCCAGTGTTTGTGTAAATATTTGTGGCCCCACAAGCTGCATTAGCTTGGGCCGAGTATAAACCTATACCTAAAAAGAAAAATAAAATGTAAAAAAGCTTCTTCAAAAACGGTCCTCTATAGCTATATACTTTTACTCATTATTTATCGGTATTTAGTGAGTTTTCTTAAGGCTTTAGTGTGGCAAGTAAAAAGATTAATTTGTTTTATAACAAGGCATGCTAACTATCTGAAATATTGAATGAAAAACTTTTTTAAATAATTAATTAATTTAAATCCCTATTTGGTACAGTATAAGTAATACCATTCTTGTTTAGTTTTAGATCAATTAAGACTTTATTGAGGTAATGCTATTGTCGGCATAATTTAGTTTTTTAACTCACCACAACCGCTTAAAAATCTGTTTAATAATCTTGCAGAAACAATATGGCAAAATGCGTTAAATAGCCTTTATTTAACCTAGTATATTTGAACCCTTATTATTGAGTGTCCATAGACAAAAATGAGTAAAAATGATTAAATCCGCAGTCATAATAATGTTGGAGGAAAGTATGTTTAAAAAGGTTGGAGTTGTTGGTGCAGGGCAAATGGGTAATGGGATTGCTCAGGTGGTTGCAAGTAAAGGAATAGCCGTTATTCTTAGTGATATCAGTTCGGAGGCTTTAGAAAAGGCAGTGGCGACGATCACTAAAAGTTGTGATCGATTAATAAAAAAAGAGCGAATGTCTGCTGATGAAAAAACTGATCTTTTGGCAAAGTTAACAACCACAACAAAAATGGAAGACTTGGCAGATTGTGATTTTGTTGTTGAAGCTGCAACTGAAAATGTAGATTTAAAATTAAAAATATTTTCTCAATTAGATAAGATTTGTAATAAGGATGCCATTCTTGCTACAAATACTTCTAGTATTTCTATCACTAAAATTGCAGCGGCCACAGAACGCCCTGATCAAGTTTGTGGAATGCACTTTATGAACCCAGTGCCCATAATGAAGTTAGTTGAGGGAATTAGGGGTTTGCAAACAGATGAAGAGGTTTTTCAAAAAACAAAAACATTTGCCGAACACTTAGGTAAAACATTTGTGGAGGCCAATGACATGCCAGGGTTTGCCGTTAATAGAATTCTTATGCCCATGATTAATGAAGCTATTTACACTTTACACGAAGGTATTGCCAGTGTGGAAGGTATTGATACCGCAATGAAACTTGGAACTAACCAACCTATGGGGCCATTAACATTGGCAGACTTCATTGGTTTGGATACTTGTTTGTCAATAATGAACGTTCTTCATGAAGGTCTTGGTGATACTAAGTATCGTCCATGTCCATTATTAGTTAATTTTGTGGAAGCCGGTTGGTTAGGAAGAAAAACAGGAAGAGGATTTTATAATTATGAATCTTGAAATGCTAAAATTTAATAAAAGCGGTGCTGTGGCAACTGTCACTATCTCACGAGCCAATTCTTTAAATGCACTCAATGCACAAGTGATTAATGAGCTTGATCAAGTGTTTGATAAAATTAATTCTGATAATTCAATCAGATCGGCTGTATTAACAGGCGAAGGCGAAAAAGCTTTTGTTGCTGGTGCTGACATTAAAGAAATGAAAGACCATGGTGCGGAAGAATCACTTAAAATGTCTAAAGTTGGGCAGGCTGTATTTTCAAAAATTGAAAAATGCAAAAAGCCAGTGATTGCAGCAGTGAATGGCTTTGCTCTTGGTGGTGGTTTTGAGTTAGCTCTTTCATGTGACTTTATCTTAGCCAGTGAAAATGCAAAATTTGGACTTCCTGAAGTCAGTTTGGGTTTAATACCAGGTTATGGAGGAACTCAACGCCTAGCAAGGAATGTTGGTTTGCAAAAAGCTAAGCGATTAATTTTTTCAGGCGAAATGCTAAGTGCAGACATAGCTTTACAGTGGGGTTTGGTGACTGAGGTTTTACCATTGGCTGAACTAATGGAAAAAGCAAACAAGCTTGCCACAAAAATTTCTAGACAAGCACCACTGGCTATCCAATACGCCAAGGACAGCGTCTTACTTGGTTATGATAAAACTTTAGATGCTGGATTAGAATTAGAGGCCACTTTGTTTAGTAAGGTATTTACTACTGAAGATAAAAATGAAGGCGTAAATGCTTTTATTGAAAAAAGAAAACCAGATTTTAAAGGTCATTAGGAATTAATATGTCATATGAATTAAAAAACCCTGTGCGAGTAGTTACAGCGGCATCACTATTTGATGGTCATGATGCTAGTATTAATATTATGCGAAGAATACTGCAGGATATGGGTGCTGAGGTCATTCATTTAGGGCATAATCGCTCTGTAAAAGAAGTGGTTAAAACCGCTTTACAAGAGGGCGCACAAGGTATTGCCATAAGCTCGTATCAAGGCGGACATATGGAATACTTCAAGTACATGAAGGATCTCCTTGATGAAGCCGGTGCTGGTTATGTGAAAATTTTTGGCGGCGGTGGTGGAGTAATAGTTCACGAAGAAAAAGCTGAACTTGAAGCCTATGGAATTTCTAAAATATTTCACCCCGATGATGGTCGCAAGTTAGGCCTTGAAGGTATGATTGAACTAATTATTAAAACTTGTGATTTTAATATCATCGAAGAATCTAAAAAAATTAAAATTAGTGATAAGTCATGGGCTAAGGATGAAGTCATTGCTCATCGAGATATTGGTTTGAACCTCACTTGTATTGAAAATGAAACTGATTTTGTTAGCGAAATTAAAAGTAATAACAAAAAGCCATTAGTGTTGGGGTTAACTGGGACCGGGGGCGCGGGAAAGTCTAGTTTAGTGGATGAAATAATAAGCCGTTTTTTAGGACATTATAAAGACATTAAAATTGGTGTGGTTTGTGTAGATCCATCAAAGCGAAAGACTGGTGGATCTTTACTAGGTGATAGAATAAGAATGAACACCTTAGCTCGCGATCGAGTTTTTATGCGTTCATTAGCATCTCGTGGGGCAGGCTCTGAAATTTCAAAATCACTAAAGCCAGTACTAGACTACAGTAAGCAATTAGATTTTGATTTGTTAATAGCTGAAACTTCAGGAATTGGCCAAGCTAGTCACGCCATTTTAGATGTTTGTGATGTTAGTATGTACGTAATGACTTCTGAATTTGGCGCGCAAAGCCAACTAGAAAAGATTGATATGATCGACTACGCTGACTTTGTAACTATTAACAAGGCTGATAGGAGGGGCTCCTTAGATGCTCTTCGCGATGTCACTAAACAATATAAACGTTCGAGAAAGATATTTGATGATGAAGTTAAGGTGCCAGTGTTTTTAACACAAGCCTCTAACTTTAATGATGCTGGTGTTAATCAGTTGTTTTTAGCCTTAAGTGATAAGCTGTCAGAAACTGATGCTAAGTGGAAAATTAATGAGGATATTAAAAATAGTATTAAAGGCAGGACTAAACAAACTGTTGTTCCTCCTGAAAGGCAAAACTATTTAGCTGAAATTTCAAGTACAATTAAAAAATACCATGAAAAAACTAAAACTCTAAAAGAGGACCTAAGTAAGTTAGGCTCACTAATTAATTTAAAAGAGGACTTTAGTGAAGATGCCAAAAGCCAGTTTGATGAAAAAATAAAAGCGATTAAATCCTCTATTTCTGATGAGGAGTTTAACCAGTTAAGTGGTTTTGATACTTTAATTGATAAATACTCTAAAGATGAATTAGTTTATCAAGTACGCAACAAAGATATTAAACAAAATCTAACTATAAAAAGTTTATCTGGAACAAAGATTCCAAGAGTGGTTGTGCCTAAGTATAATGACTGGGGTGAACGTTGGAGCTACTTGCGTTCAGAAAATGTGCCAGGAGAATTTCCTTACACAGGAGGGGTTTTTCCGCTGAAAAGGCAGGGTGAGGATCCGTTAAGGCAATTTGCAGGTGAGGGCCCACCTGAGCGCACAAATAGACGATTTCATTTTCTATCGAAAGATTCAGAGGTAAAAAGATTATCAACGGCCTTTGATAGTGTGACCCTTTACGGTCACGACCCTGACTTACGCCCTGACATTTACGGTAAAGTGGGTGAAAGTGGTGTTAGTATTGCTAGTCTTGATGATATGAAAAAGCTTTATGCTGGGTTTGATCTTTGTGATCCTAAAACCAGTGTAAGTATGACTATTAATGGGCCTGCACCAATGATCTTGGCCTTTTTTATGAACACAGCCATTGATCAGCAGTTAGAAAAAGCAAAAAATGAAAAGGGCAGTGATTTAACTGACGGTGAGATATCTGAAATTAAAGCTAAGACTATGTCTACGGTGAGAGGAACAGTGCAGGCCGATATCCTAAAAGAAGATCAAGGTCAGAACACTTGTATATTTTCAATCGACTTTGCACTGAAGATGATGGGAGATATTCAAAAATTCTTTATCGAAAATAAGGTGAGAAATTTTTATTCAGTTAGTATTTCTGGTTATCATATCGCTGAGGCGGGAGCTAACCCTATTACCCAACTTGCACTGACTTTAAGTAATGCCTTTACTTATGTGGAGTATTATTTAAATCGTGGTTTGAAAATTGACGACTTTGCAGGAAATTTATCTTTTTTCTTTAGTAATGGTTTAGATCCAGAATACTCTGTGATTGGCCGAGTGGCCAGGCGTATTTGGGCCATTGCCATTAGAGATTTATACGGTGGGAATGTTCGTTCGCAAAAGTTAAAGTATCATATACAAACTAGTGGTCGTTCTTTACATGCCCAAGAGATTGACTTCAATGACATTAGAACAACTTTGCAAGCTCTTCTTGCAATTAACGATAACTGTAATTCTTTGCACACAAATGCATATGATGAGGCCATTACAACGCCTACAGAAGAATCTGTAAGGCGCGCACAAGCCATCCAAATGATCATTAATAAAGAATTTGGTATTGCTAAAAATGAAAACCCATTACAGGGTAGTTACTTTAGCGAGTGGCTTACGGATAAGGTTGAAGAGGAAGTTATAGCTGAGTTCATGCGTTTAAATGAGCGCGGTGGCGTGTTGCCTTCCATGGAAACACAATACCAAAGAAGTAAGATTCAAGAAGAGTCTATGTATTATGAACACCTTAAGCATAGTGGTGACTATCCAGTGGTGGGAGTGAATACATTTATTAACCCTAAGACTTTAGAAGAAGGCTATGTTCCTGAAAAAATAGAAATGGCCAGAGCCACTGCTGCTGAGAAGAAAGCTCAATTAGATAACGTGAATGCCTATAAAAAAGAAAACAGCAAACAAGCTGAGGTGGAAGTTCTTAAGTTACAAAAGGCTGCATTAGCTGGTGATAATATATTTGAAGCACTAATGTCAGCATCGAGGCATTGCAGCCTATATCAAATGACAAAAGCCCTATACGAAGTAGGCGGAGAGTACAGAAGGAATATGTAAGCCCGAAGTGAGCTATGCTCACGTTAGGGCGATATACAAAAGAAAAAATTTGTAACGAAACGTCCCCAT
>CALLBC010000103.1 GCA_938001965.1 uncultured Bdellovibrionales bacterium
GCGAAGCTTACGTTAGGGCGATATACACAAAGAAAAAATTTGTAACGAAATGTCCCAATTGGACGTTGCGGTGCCAATTTTTATCCTAGTAGTATCAAGTTTAGCACGGGCTTAGATTTAGCCCGTAGTAAGCGAAGCTTAGGTTAGGGCGAAATTGAAGTTTATTTAGCTTTGCTAAATGCAAGCATAGTGAGGCCTATGACACTGGCTATTAGTGAGGCGGCTAAGATACCAAGTTTAGAGTATGTGCCTCCGAGAGGGTCTGTAAGAGCCAAATTACTGATAAATATTGCCATTGTGAAGCCAATACCAGCTAGCATACCTGCACAAGTAATATGGTACCAAGTAACGCCTTGTGGTAGCGAAGAGATCTTTAGCTTTACTGCTAAAAACGAGAAGATCAATACGCCAATTGGCTTTCCAAGTACTAACCCAAGAATTACCCCTAAGCTTACAGGGTGACCAACAAATTCTGAGGCATTGAAATCACCAATATGGACACCAGCGTTCACTAAAGCAAATAGAGGCATAATCACAAAGCCAACCCAGGTGTGTAGGGCATGGATGGTTCTGTCTAGTGGGCTCTCAGCTCCTTCAGCAAATTTTTTAAGTTGTAAAAACTCGTGGTGGGCAGCAGAGCTAAGATCTTCAGATTTATCTGCAGCTAAATCAATTTTTTTATGTATGTCATCAAGAAGTGGTGTGAGTGCACCGGGTAGTAATTTTTTATTAAAGATGGGTTCGGTGGGCACAAGAAAACCTAAAATCACACCAGCAATAGTTGCATGTATACCACTTTGTAAAACTGCAAACCAAAAAATTAAACCTAAGATTATATAGATGATTACTTTTTCAATTCCTGAAAACATAAGTAAAACTATTAAACCGAGTGAAGCTCCAGCCACAGCAAATGCAGAAGTTGATAGTTCCGAAGTGTAAAAGAAGGCAATCACTAATACTGCACCGAGGTCATCAACAATAGCTAAGGCTAATAAAAATACTTTTAATGCAAAAGGAACCCTTTTGCTCATTAAAGATAAAATACCAACAGCAAAAGCAATATCAGTGGCCATTGGAATACCCCAACCACTAATATTTTCTGTTCCAAAATTAAAAAATACATAAATTAAAGCTGGCACTAACATTCCGCCAAGAGCGGCAAACATTGGTAAAGCTGCTTGCTTTGGTGTTGAGAGTTCACCTTTTACAAGTTCTCGTTTGATTTCCATTCCAACAACAAAAAAGAAGATGGCCATTAAGGCATCGTTCACCCAATGTTGTAGGCCCATTTTAAGTTCAAAGTGGCCAAAGGTAACCCCAATTGGTGTATGGATAAAATGTTCGTAAGCCTCATGAAAACCAGAGTTCGCTAAAAATAAAGCAATAACAGTAACAATTAAAAGTAAAATTCCACTAGATGCTTCTAAGTGCATAAAGTGATCTATTGGGGACATTATTTTTTCAACGGCTTTAGCGGCGCCTTTTAAAACGGGTTTTCTTTTCATAAGTCTTTATCCTGTTGTAGTAAAATTACATTTATAAAAATAATATCAAAAAGAAGTGAGCTAAGTCATTGTTAATTAAGAAGATTTATTGCCTTATCGTAAGTGATTATTAAAAAGGCTCTACTAAAGAGTTCTAGGAGCTCTACTTTGGTTTATAAATATCTAGCTATACCTAAGGCGAGGGGAGTTTACTTAAATTGTTGTAATATTTGGTCTAAATCACTTTGTTCGGGCTGAATATCTTTTTGTTTTAAATGAGCAAGGGGAGTTTTGCTATTCAGCTTTTCTGTGGTTAAGAAGTCTTGCGAATTTGGGTTGTGGTAAAGTAAGCCAGTAAGCACAGACTTATTACTTTGTGCATTTTTAATTTCATTCATAGCTAAACTATAATCTAAAGGGTCATAAGTTTTACCATCAATTTTTTTAAGTGAAATATATGAGCCATCGTGCATTTTTATTAAAGTGGTGTCACCTTCATCGTAGTCAGCAGTGATTTCAGCAGAAGCAGGAACAAAACCGAACTCTTGCAGAGCATGTTTGTTTTCTTTTACATAGTTAAAGCTTTTGGTTGAGCCTTCATGGTTGGCAAAAGTTACACAGGGAGAAATTATATCTATAAAAGCAGTTCCTTTATGGTGAATGGCAGCTGAAAGTAATGGGACCAGTTGCTTGCGGTCACCAGAAAAGGCACGTGCCACAAAGCTACAGCCAGAGGTCATTGCCAAGGCACATAAGTCGATTGAGTCAAAAAAATTGGGCGCCCCAGACTTAATTGTACTTCCAAGATCAGCTGTGGCCGAGAACTGACCTTTTGTTAATCCATAAACTCCATTATTCTCCACAATGTATACCATTGGTAAATTTCGGCGAAGTAAATGCACAAACCCACCTAAGCCAATACTAGCGGAGTCTCCGTCACCAGAAATACCAATAATTTTTAAATCTTTATTAGCTAATTTAGCGCCCGTTGCCACAGGTGCCATGCGACCATGAATGGCATTAAAACCATGGGCGCTATCAACAAAGTAATTAGTGGTTTTAGATGAGCAGCCAATACCAGAAATTTTAGTAATAAGATGGGGTGTAGTATCTGTACCGTGTAGAGAGCTTATAAGGTGATTGGTAATGCTATCATGACCACAGCCCACACATAATGTGGATGGGCTTCCTTTGTAAGACTTTTTATCAAGACCTAATTTATTTTCACTCATGCTAGGCCTCCATTTAATTTTTCATAAACAGTATTAGCTAAGCCCTCCGCATCAATGGGCAAGCCATTAAAATGGGTAATAGAACTTAACTTATCCCAAGTGCTAGGGTATTTACTTTGTAGTAATTTATGCATTTGACCATCACGATTTAAATCAACAACAAAAACTTTTTTTTGTTGATCAATGAATTTTTTTACTTCATCCGAAAATGGAAAAGATTTAACTCTCATGTAGTTAATATTAAGTTTTTGATTAGTTTTTAAATGATCAATAGCCTCTAGGCAAGCCGGTTCACTAGAACCATAGCATAGTATAGCAGCGTCACCGCCATTATCATTAGATATTGGTTTTGGGAGCTGACTTCTGCTAGTATCAATTTTACTTTTTAAACGTTTTAAAAGAGCTTCAAACACTTCTGGGTTTTCTGAGTAAGCAGCATCAATATTATGGCCTGTGCCACGAGTAAAATACCCGGCTTTATCATTGTTAGTGCCTGGTAAAGTGCGGTAGCAGACGCCATCATTATCAACATCTTCATAGCGATTAAAGCTTGTCATTTTATTAAGTTGTTCTGAATTAAGTATTTTCCCTCTGTTCCAATTTTTAAATTCACATTTAAAAGTATCAGACATCCATTGGTTCATACCCAAATCAAGGTCACTCAAGACAATAACTAAAGTTTGAAATTGCTCACTAATATTTAAACTGACTTCACCCATTTCAAAGCATTCAAGTGGTGTTCCTGGAATTAAAACAATATGTTCCGTGTCTCCATGGGATAAGTTAACAGCGGTTGATAAATCACCTTGTAAGGTTCTTGTGGGTAAGCCTGTGGAAGGGCCAGCTCTTTGAACATCCCAAATAACAGATGGTATTTCTGCAAAGTAACTAAGGCCTGCTGCCTCAGCCATTAATGAAAGCCCTGGGCCTGAAGTGGGGGTGATTGAGCGTGCTCCACTCCAGCCCGCTCCTAAAACCATACTGATGGCACTCAGCTCATCCTCGGCTTGAACAACAGAGTAATTTTTTTCACCATTTTCATTGGTCATTAGCTGGTTTGAGTACTTAATGAAGTTTTCAGCCAGGGAACTAGAAGGAGTGATGGGATACCAAGACATAAAATTACATCCACCATACACAAGCCCTAGTGCTCCACTAGTATTACCGTCAATTAAGATTTGACCTTCGGTTACTTTTTTATTTGTTTCGTAAAGCTCAACTTTGTAATCTAAATTTTCATTGGCATAATTAAACCCAAGCTCAATGGCTTTTAAGTTATTATCAATAACATTTGGCTTACCTGAAAAAGTATCTTTAACCACTTGGCTTAAAATCTGACGATCTAAATTTAGAGAGTTACATAAAACACCGACATAAGTCATGTTAGTTAAATACTTAACCATATTTGGAGTTTTAGAAACCTGTCTTGCTAAGTCCTTAAAAGGTACGCCAATGAACTCATAATCAGAAGATAAGTCTCCAGTGGATATTTTTAAATTGGAATTATATAAAACTTTTGATCCTTTAGCTAAAAACTTAAGGTCTTGGCCAATAGTGGATGAGTTCATACTGACTAATAAATTATTTTTTCTTTGGTAGGACGTATGCCCTTTTTTATTCACTCGAATTGAGTATGTGGTGGGAAGGCCAGCAATATTGGACGGAAATATATTTTTACCAGAAACAGCATAGCCACTTCTAAATAGAGTTTTTAATAGAATATTATTGGCCGATTGACTGCCACTTCCATTTACTGTTGATATTGTAAAATTAAAATTATCCAAAATATATCGCCTCTTATTAGGGCCCTATTATATAGCTATTTAAGTACTGATATTCAAGTCTTACCGTTGGCTATTCTCCCTTTAGAGAATAGTTTCTATGAAAATAGAATAAATGCTGTATTTTTTCGCTCAAATCAAAACCATTGGTTTTGAGCTGGTATGGCACTTGTAATGTACTAAGTGAAGAGGATGGATTAAGGCACTTAGAAATTAAAGGTTATGCGATGTTGATCAGTAAATATTTAGATCTGGTAAATAAAATTCAAGCTAATGCTATAGCCTATAAGAGAAAATTACGCCTGGAAGTAAATGACCCCGGATATATTCTTCAATTAAGAAAAAATAACCAGCTGGTTCATGAGGACTGTTTTGGCGTTAAAGATCAAAAAACTAAAGCTCCTATTAACTCAAAAACAAATTTTTTGATGGCTTCTTTGGCAAAGCCTGTAGTGGCTAATATAATATTAGATAACCTAGATCACTTTCCTGAAAAGTATGTCAATGAGTACATTTATAGCCCCCATAATAAATTAACTTTGAGTGATTTAATAAGGCACAGGTCAGGTTTGTCAGATTATTTGTCATTCCTTAATAAAAAGACAATTAATGAAATCAGCTTAGATGATTTAGTTAAATCAATTTTTCTACAAGATTTAAAATTTAATTGTGGCCAACAAAGTGAATATTCAAACTCTGGGTATATAATTTTAACAAAAATTATAGAGACAGTATTTCAAGGTGATTATTGTCAGGTTGTAAAAGAAAAATATTTAGAAAAAAATATTGATTTTAATTTTTTAAATCAAAAAAGTTATGCATCAAATTATTATAAAAAAGGTGATGTATATAAAAAAATCCCCCATACACGATACATAACTGGATGGGGAGATGGGCTTTTGTATGCAAACGCAAGTGAGTACACAAAGATATTTTCAGGCCCTTTAAAGTATAAACAGTTACTTCACCCTGGCCGAAGTTGCTGTGGTGAGTTTTACTATCATATTGGTGGGGTTCCTGGAGTTGATACTTTGATAGGGTATTTAGCAGAAATGGATTTAGAGATTATTTTAATTTGTAACTCATCTAATGATAACTTGAGGTTATCTGATTTAATTTTAGATAGTATCGAGGGCAAAGATAATCAGCAATTAAGCGAAATACAAATATGACTTATTTTTCTTTATAAGCATTAGGGTTAATTGACATAACCCAAGCTTTATAATTTTTATCGATCTCTTCAATGTCTGCTGGTTGCTGAACAGGTCCTATGTGTAATTGCACCTGACCCATCTTAGGGAAGGAGCCTTTGGGCATTAGCTCTGAAGCACCTTTTAAGTACAAAAATAAAATAGGTGTGTCTGTGCGCTGTGAAAAAATACTAATACCTCTTTTGAAAGGCTTTATATACCCATCTTGAGAGCGCGTACCTTCAGGGTAAATGATCATCCATATTCTATCCAATGCTTTTAGTAATCTTAAAATAAGTTTAATGGATTCACTAGATTTTTCTTTGCGATCAATGGGTATGGCACCTAGGCAGTGCTTGGAAAAAAATGTAAATAAGGTATTTTGAAACCAATAGTCTTTTGCAGCACCAATATATAAATCAAGCCAATATTTAAAAGGGATGGCTGCTGTAATAATAGTAGTGTCCATATGACTGGTGTGGTTACTAATCACTAGTAATTTGGGGTGCTCTTTATAGATTTTTCTAAAGTTTCCATGAACTTTTATTCGAACATAAAATTTAAATAATATAGCTTTAAGTATAAAGCCCCATAAACAGCGAAAGATCCAGCTTGTAAAATCAAAGTGTCTAGTAAATAAAGGGAGATGCTTTAGGTGAGCGGGTAGTTTTGTGAATTGATCGTTCTCGTAGTTCCATTTTTTTCTCATAACAAACCTAACCTAAGTGCTGTGAGAAAAAGCCAGTGTCTAAGGCGATGAACAAATAATAAATTATTGGAGCCACAAAAATTAGTTTATCAACTCGAGCAATAATATCATCTTTGCCAATAATAAATACATTGCCGCTATCTTTTATTCCTAAATCCTTTCTAATCATAGTCATAACTAAGGAGCCAATCCTACCAAAAATTGAAACAACTACACCAGCAGACACCCAATAAATTTCAGTGCGGATTGGTAAGCTGCTTCTAAGAGCCCAAGCAACTAATAAAGTTAGGGCCATTGAAACAATAAGTGCCTCTAGGCTTAGGCGAGGAGCCAGTTTTTTTAAAGGTTTATTTTTTCCCCACTCTAAGTTTACTAACTTATAAATACCGTCATTAAACTCAGACAAAATAATTAAATAAAGAGCAATATAAATACCTTTTTCAAAGCCAACGATCATAGCGAAATGTATGAGTCCCCAGCCAAAAAACAGAAAGGACAGCAATGATAACCCAATATATTGTATCATATGCTCATAATTATCTGTTAATATTGGTATCAAGCAGATAACGGATAAGAATATCATTGGCATAATATGCATTACCGAATGGTCAAACCCTTTGTAGATAAAGTACCCTTGTAGAAAAATAAAGAAGTAGTTTGTTAATACAAATAAACTTCTGTGATAAATGCCAGACATTCTAAAAAATGTTTTAGAGCTGTAGATGGATACCAATATGATGGCCACTAGTGGAAATGGTGAAGGGGCTCCTGCCAGTAAAAATAAAAGTGGTGCAACAACAAGCCAGCTAATAAAGCTTGCTTTTAGACTTAAGTACTTATTGGGTTTAACCTTGCTAATGAAGTAAAAGAATATGTAAGCCACTGCCAAAAAACCACAGGCCACAAGGGATGTTCTAATGAATAAAGGCTCTAGCCAAGTACTATTTCCGATCATGTGTTCTTCCATTTAATGTCGTGCTCTTTGATTTTTTTATATAAATTTGATCTTGAAACTTGAAGTTTTTCGCACACAATATCTATATTTTTATGCAATTGTAGTTTTCGTTCGATAATTGATTTTTCAATATTAGCTAATTGATCTTGAAGTGAAAGATCTGACTCTGTACTTATATCCATTGGGTTTGATAGGATAACATAACTCTCCACATCTTCAGGGCGTATAATAGGCAGGGGGGAGAGGCTTACAATCTTTTCGCATAAGCGTCTCAGTTCTCTAATGTTTCCCGACCAAGAGTGTTTTTTTAATAATTCAATGGACTCAGGCGCAATACTTTTAAATGGAGTAATATTTTTTAAAAAATGTTTAACTAAAGGCTCTATGTCTTCAATTCGATCACGAAGAGGTGGTAGTGTTATTTTTTTACCATTAATTCTCCATAGTAAATCTTCGCGAAACTCTTCTTTCTTAACCATTTCTTCCAGGTTTTTATTAGTGGCAATAATAACACGTACATTAACTTTAATAGTTTCAGAAGAACCCACTCTTCTGATTTCTCCCTCTTGTAAGAAGCGTAGTAATTTCACTTGAGCTGAGATAGGTAAAGCTTCAATTTCATCAATAAATAAGTCGCCACCATCAGCCGCTTCAATGAGGCCCATTTTGTTATCGTTAGCTCCAGTAAATGAACCTTTAACATGTCCAAAAAACTCTGACTCAAATAAACTTTCAGGCACTTCAGCAACATTAATTACTATATAAGGTGTGGACTCTGTGGATCTCAGTAAGCGAGCGGTGATCTCCTTGCCAGTCCCAGTTTCTCCTTCAATTAAGATTGGACCTGGTTCATGTTTTAATTGCGCGATTTGTTTTGTTACTTTTAAAAAGATGGGGCTTTGACCAATCCAATCATTCTTATTACTCACAGAACTTCTTTGGCTGGTAGCTAGCAATAAAAAATAACTTTCAATTTGTTTTAACACAGAGGAAATATATTTTTGGCTCAATGGTTTAGCGATATAACGGGTGGCACCCGCGGCAAGGGCCAGTTCCATGGTTTTTTGATTAAGGTCACCAGAAATAGCTAAGACCTCAAGCTTTGGGTGTTTTTCTTTTAAATCTTTAATAAACTCTGATCCATCATGAATATTTAAGTCATTAGAGAGATGCATATCAATAAATGCACAATGAAATATTTCGTCCATAGGGACAAGCTTAGGGTCATTATAGCAATGGGCAACCCAGCCTTCAGGTATCATTTCAGTAATCGTTGCTGTGATTAACTGATCATCATCCACAACTAGTAATTTTAAACTCATATTTATAACCTAATGTTAAATCAATAAAGTAAAGCCAGAACTCTTAGTTTGTACTCAAAATATTATAAATTCAATACTTTAAAATAATTAATAAAAATATATATTTAGCTAGATCGTATATATTAAATAAGGTAGGATTTTTATGGATATTAACTCGCTATCAGGAGCTATTATTGGGGCCTCATCGAATATTATTACTTGAAGGTATTCATCAAATCGCAGTTGAGACACTTGAAAAAGCTGGTTACGAAGTGCAACGTGAATTAACAGCATTTTCTAACAGTGAGCTCATTGATAAAATAAATGATTTTGACGCCATTGGTATACGTTCAAAAACACATATATCTAAAGACGTTTTTGAAGCATGCACTAATGTTAAGGCTGTTGGTTGTTTTTGTATTGGAACTAATCAAGTTGATTTAGTTGCCGGTAATCAATTTGGTGTGCCTGTTTTTAATGCTCCTTATAGCAATACCAGAAGTGTAGCGGAGCTAGTTATATCCTTAATGGTAAGTCTTTCTCGTAAAATTTTTGATAGAAGTAAAAAAGCCCATGAAGGAGTTTGGGATAAGTCTGCAGCTGGTTCTAATGAAGTTCGTGGAAAAACATTGGGAATTATTGGTTATGGGCATATTGGTACGCAACTAAGCATTTTAGCTGAATCAATGGGTTTAAATGTACAGTACTATGATGTGATTAAAAAATTACCTCTGGGTAATGCAAACTCTGTGGATGGTTTAAACGATCTTTTAGCAACAAGTGACTTTGTTAGTTTACATGTACCAGAGACAGACCAAACTAAAAATATGATTGGGGCAGAGCAAATAAGTAAAATGAAAGCCGGCAGTTATTTAATAAATGCAAGTCGAGGCTCTGTTGTTGATATACCAGCCCTGGCTGAAGCTATAAAAAGTAAACATTTAGCAGGAGCTGCAGTTGATGTTTACCCTAAAGAGCCTAAGAGCAATAAAGAGTCTTTTAGCAGTGAGTTGCAGGGCTTAGAAAATGTCATCCTCACTCCCCATATTGGTGGAAGCACTGAAGAGGCGCAATATAATATTGGTATTGAGGTTGCCACAAGTTTTATTGGATATTTATCTAAAGGGCAAAGCGTTGGTGCCACAAACTTTCCTAATATTGATGTTCCAGTTAATGACTCTGGACATCGTTTAGTAAATATTCACAGAAATGTACCTGGAGTGTTAGGTGAGATAAATGGGATTGTATCTAAATATGGTGCAAATATTAATCGACAGTTTCTGTCTACAGATAATAGTGTTGGTTATTTAATTATAGATTTGGATGTTAAAGACTCACAGAGTTTAAAGTCTGATGTTGTTGCGCTACCAACATCCATACGCACAAGGTTACTGTCCTAGTGACATGAAAACCTATGTTTGGCTAATATAGATGCGCCATTATGAGAGTAGGCCCTTATTATTCCATTGTACTTATCAATAAAATTAATTTTTAATTGAGTATAATTAGGGTTCCCAGAATTGCAAACAAGGCTTTCGTGTTTAAACTTGCAGTTTGAATGCTCAGAGTTAAAAATAAATGGCTTAAGTTGCGTGTTATTATCTGTAATAAAATAGGCTTCAATTTCAACTTTATTATTAAAATTAACAAGAGTAAATTTTTGCTCTTGAAGACTGTAATTTTGGTTTTGGATTAAAACGTCTTTAATAAAATCTAAGATCATTGCTGAATTATGATTACCCACAGACCTGTTAACAGCTTTATGGTCTTTTTTAATTCCGTAGTCGCTAAGGCTTAAAATAAAACTTCCAATAGTGCATTCAGAGGTGAAGTTACTAGCAAAAGCGAAGCTTGGTAATAAAAGTAATATGCAAAGTAATGAGCGAATAAACATAATGATCTCCGTTATAAAGTTATAGAATATCTATCACTTAGACTCTATTTCTAGAAGGAGAAATAAGAATTTTAAGTATTTTTCACAGGCATCATTGAAATTATTGTAAGCCGCTAAGGTATCAATTTTCCTGGGTTTAAAATGTTATTTGGGTCAAAAATACTTTTAATTTGCTTCATATAGTTAATTTCAGTTTGGCTACGAGTATGGTTTAAGTAGTTCTTTTTAACCAAACCTACTCCATGCTCTGCTGAAACACTTCCATTTAAGTCCTTAATCATGGCAAACATCTGAACATCAACTTCTTTGCATTTTCTCATAAAGTCTTCACTTGTCAGTTCGTCGGGCTTTAAAATATTAACATGTAAGTTTCCGTCACCAATATGTCCAAACCAAGCCACTTCAAAACTTGGGTGTTTTTCAGAAATTAGTTTTGTCATTTTATTTAAAAACTCAGGCACTTTTGAAATATTAACAGAAATGTCATTTTTGTAAGGTTGTTTAGAAGAGGTGGCTTCAGTGATGTCTTCTCGTAATGCCCATAAATCTTTTGATTGTTGTTCATTTTGGCTAATGACACCATCTACAATCCACCCTTTCTCCATGCAAGATTCAAAAACCTCCATGGCTGTATCCATTTGCCCATCAGTGTTTTCAAATTCAACTAATAAATAATAGGGAGCTTTTTCTTGAAGGGGAGATTTAACTCTCCCAGCGGCCTCAACATAACCTAAGCATACATCAGTGTATGATTCAAAAGCAGTTAGTACTAACTTGTCTCTAAAGGCTTGGTAAATATTCATAATGCCCTCGAGAGTTGGTGTGGCAAAGGTCATAACAAGTAAGTCTTTAGGGGGAGTTGTAACATTAAGTAATACCTCAGTGATCACTCCTAGCGTACCTTCACTTCCGATAAATAAATGCCTTAAGTCATAGCCAGTGGCATTTTTAACTAACCCGTTGTTAATTTTTAATACTTCACCTGTGCCCGTAACAACAGTTATTCCCGCCACCCAATTTCGAGTTAATCCATAGCGAATAACTTTTATTCCCCCCGCATTAGTGGCTAGGTTACCACCAATTTGACAGGATCCGCGAGCAGCAAAATCAACTGGATAGTAATAGCCCTTATCCTTGGCGTAGTTTTGGATATCCTCTAATATTGTGCCAGCTTCACATAGAATAGTTTGGTCAACAGAGTTAAACTCTTTAATTTTAGCCATTTTCTCAAGTGATAGAATGACTTCTCCATTTGTAGCTGTGGCACCAGCACTTAAGCCTGTCCTGCCACCGGAGGGTATAACTTCAATTTTGTTTTCATTGCAACATTTAATAATATTTTGAACATCAGTAGTGTTGCGCGGGAATAAGACTAAGCTTGCGTTGGGAGTAAAGTGCTTTGTCCAATCTTTACCATAGTTGTCTAGTGCATCTTGGGTGTCATTCATTTGGTCATCATTAAGATGTTTAGAAAATAATTTTTTTAAATCCACTGTATCTCCTGAGAAGGGAAGTTTTAGCTTTTTTTAATTCCAAGTGAGTATTTGCCGCCGCCACCAATCATTAAGACCACATACATTGCTAAATATAATAGAGCCATCTCTTTTTTTCCAAAAGGGTCATCTAAGTGGACAATGAAAGCGGCAACAAATATTGTAATGGCAAGTGGTATAGCTGCCAGCCTTGTTTTAAATCCTATAACTAGTGCTCCAGCACAAATCACTTCAGAAAAAACAGCTAAAATTAAGGATGCTGTGGCTCCAACACCAATAGGGTCTGGAAACATTATTTCTCCGCCAGCAAAAAGTTTCATTAATTTTGGGATTCCATGAGTGAGCATAAATCCGCCAGCTACAAGCCTTAAAATTAACAATGATAAATCGTGATTTTTTTTAAAAGGCATATAGACCCCTCATTCAGAATTAAGAAAGTAATTAGTAACAATTATTATTGGATATTGTATAGAAAAAAGCTACTGCTTTCTTAAGGATTCTGAATATGTATTTATAACACTGTAAGTCGGTGATTTTAATTAGCACCGGTAGCTCTGGCAGGAGCACTTTGAACATTGCTAGGTTGAGATCTGCCTGTTATCGGTTTGGCTCTGAAGCTGCGAAACTTTGAAAATGAAATTTGATTTGTAATATCAATATTGCCTTTTTTACTACGTTTTAGGGTATTAGGAACAAATTTACTATTTAAAACTTTTCCCTTACAAAGAGTTTCTGTTTTGTTAAAAATTTCAATAAATGGAACTCTAACTTTAGTTTTATTATTAGAGGTTTCGCCATAGCGAATTTCAACAAAACTATCTAATGCAATATTTATGTCACTTTGTATTTTATCATCATTGATGATCTCTCCATTTTGCATACTTATAAAAGTTGTAAAGTTACAGCCATTGACATTGTATTCAGTGTCAAATGAATCACTAGATTTATTTTTATTAGCCTTGTAAATTTGACGAGAAAATAAATCTAAATTCATTTGGCAAAACCTTGTGATATCAAGTTTATCGCTTTTTCCATACCAACAAGAATTTTTAAACCCTGCCATTGTTGCCTCTACCTTGGTGTCATCAGCATCTTTATTAATTAGGTCGGAAGTATCAAAGTTTGGCTCTCCGTTAGGTCCATAATTTTTATCTGCGAGATTATTTATAATTGGAGACCATGCATCTGCAGCAGAGAGTAAGTCATAGTCTATGTCGATAACGCGATATTCAACATTAGGTTTATAGATTTCCCTTAAACTAGTGCGAAGCTCTCTACCATCGATAGTGTAATTTGGGTCCATCCCTTCTACCCAGCCAATTGGTCCGTTAGAACCTCCTGGGTAACTCAATTGGGGTATATTATATGAGCTATTGCTAGGGTAATCCATTACAGAGCTATAGCTACCACGAGATGGTGGTGTTGGAGTGGGAAAGCTATTAATGCTAATTTCTGGCATTGAACTGCCTGAGCCCAGAAAGGATCTTCCAAATGAGCCACCAGGTATTTCTACGAGTTGGGCACCATTTATAAACTGACCAATTTCAGCTATGATAACATCGCTGTCAACAAACTCAGTTTCAGGGTATTGGTAATTGGTTCTATTATTTTGTGCTGAGATATTTATGGAAATAAATATTATGAAAATAGTTAAAGAAATTACTTTTAAACAATTAGGCAGCAACTTTTAAAACCTCACCATATAAAGAATCACTTTCAATTTTGAATTCAGATCCATTTTTACGGGCTGATTCAATTTTTTTTAAAAGTTCAATACTTAGTGGGATAATGTCTTTAATGTTATGATTATCTTTGCAAGCCTTTTCAAGCACTTGAGCTAATGTAGATAGCTCAGGTATTCCATAAGTTTTACCCGTCCCTTTTATCTTATGAAAAGCATCTTCCAGTGCCTCAATATCCATATTTTCATAATGGTTATTAATGGCTGTGATTTTTCCAGATAAATTTTCGATATACTCCTTCTGGAGCTCCTTCATCATATCCTCAAAACTCATGATGCAATCCTTTGGCTTTCTTCTTTTTCAAGTTGGTAACGCCAGTCACGTAAAGTAAAGTAAAATGTGGCTCCTTCGTTTGGCTTAGATCGAACGTTAATTTCCCCATTATGCTCTTCAACAAGTGCTTTGGCGATTGCTAGCCCAAGGCCAGTTCCCTTTACTAAAGGGTTGTTAGGGCCAGTTGATTGTCTAAACTTTTGAAAAATAATTTCTTGGTCTTCTGGTGTAATTCCAATTCCTTGGTCAGAGACTAAAATATATAGTTGCTCTTGCGGATCAATTTCAATGTCGATTTTAACAGATTTACCTTTTGGATTGTATTTAATGGCATTAGATAGAAAGTTAGTCAGTACCTGTTGTATTCTATCTTTATCAGCAAATATATCTATAGCTGGTATACCACTAACTTCAATTGGAACATTGGCAGTATTGCATAAGCCATTCATACTAAATACGGTTTGTTCTAAAATTTCATTGAGTGAACACCAATTCTTTTTAAGTGGAAACTTACCAGCTTCAATTTTTGCTAAATCAAGTAAGTCATTAATAAGGCGAATCAGGCGATCAGTTTCAACTTCTGCTATATTCATTAAGCTATTTGCTTTGTCATCGAGTTTACCACCCATGCCCATTTTTAAAAGGCTGAGTGAGCCCTTAATAGATGTGAGCGGAGTTCTGAGCTCGTGACTGGCAATACTTAAAAATTCAGACTTAGCTTTATCAAGTGATTTTAGCTCGTCCATATTTTTTAGTACTCGCTGTGCTAGTGAGTTAAAGGTGGCATGCAGATTACCAACCTCGTTAGTCTTAGGTACCGTAAACTCATAAGTGTATCGGTTATTTAAAAATTCAAGCATCCTTTTATATAAAACCTTAATAGGCTTAAATGTACTGCGAATTGTGTAGTAATAAATTAATAGTAAACTTAATATCCAGAGAGCACCAAATATAGTTCCAAAATACCTAATTTGCTTTTCATGAAAAGATATCATTGTATTTAGCTGTGCGTGGTATTGCTTATCAATGGCTTTATAATCTTTAATCTTTTTTCTTAATGTTTTTCTTTTTTTATCAGAATAAAATTGAATTACATCACTTAAAGCCGCTTTTAGCTCTTCGTTGGACATGTTCTTTCTTTGGTTTTGTAAATACTTAAAGTCTTTTTCATTAAAGAGCTTTACATTTAAACTCTCTATTTTATCGATGATTGCATAACCATTTGTGTAGTCAGCATGGAGTTGGACATATTTTTGATAAGACTCAAAGCCTTTTGAAAAAATATAGCCTTGGCTACCAATAAAAAAGAGAACTAAAAAAGTTAATCTTAATTTTATTGAGCTCAAGCTGCACCTTCAATTTTTTTATTTAAAATATCACTGATTTGTTGATTTAAATTTGCTGGATCAAATGGCTTTTGGATATAACCTAAGCCCATGTTGTTAAATGCTGTTATGTCATCAGCATGACATTTGGCACTTAAAAAGATAATGGGAATATTACTATCAGGTAGACTTTTGTACTCTTTACAGACAGTTAAGCCATTCATTATAGGCATCATTTGGTCCAGTATAATTAAGTCAAACCCACCTTCTTTGGCTTTATTTAAAGCATCTAAGCCATTATCAACATGTGTGACTTCATGGCCACCAAAATGCTCTAAGGCCATTATTGCAATTGTTGAGATATTTCCATCGTCTTCTGCAAGTAGTATTTTCATACTAAGCCACCGCCTTATTCTGTGTGCTTTGTTTATAAATCCATGCTCTTAGTTTTTGTAAAACAGACTCTGAAGCACCAACAAAACCTAGGTGTAAAATCCACTCTTCTTTTTCATTTTGTTTGCAAGATAAAACTTTTAAGTGAGGAGCTCGAACTCCGAGTTCATTAAATAATGCAAACTCCAGCTCAATAATTTTACCCACCTCTTGTTCATGGTTAGTAGCAATACATAATCCCATTTCTGAAACAGTGATAACTCTAATTTTAGTTTTCAGGTAAGCTGGAGTTTCCATTTGTATTTTAACAAAATGGACTTCATTTTTTATGCTTTCTTTATCTTGAAATAAGTTTTCAACCTTTTTAACAAATAACATTGGGTCAATGGGTTTGACGATATAGTCATTAACTCCCATCTCAATGGCTTTTTGGATGTCCTTTCTTTCGCGAACACCTGTTAGCATTGCAATGGTTAGGTGACTTAACTTTTTATTTTTTTTAATGCGTCTTAATAGTTCAAAACCATCCATTTCTGGCATATTGATATCACTGAGTAGACCGTCAATATCTACGGACTGTAGTATTTCTAAAGCCGTTCTTGCATTATCTGCTGTTAATACATCGTATGAACTTTTTAAAAGTTTTTCAGCGAGATTTAAAATATCTTTGTCATCATCAACAATGAGGACTCTCAATTTATCTTTTTCCACAGAGGGCTTATCGGTAGAAAGGCCTTAGCATTAAAGAATATGAGAAGTTAATATTCAGTTTTCAGATTTAAAAAATTTGTAAGCTGGACAAAAGCCCCAACTGCCAGTGAGTAAAAGGTATATACCCAAGTAAGCAAGGGTTGGGCCGCCACTAGCTGCCCAAAAGACTAGGCAGAAACCGAGTATTATTCTGATAAATTTATCAATGGGTATTAACTGCATTAGTCAGCAAGAAGTGTTTTAAGTTCACCTGATTCAAACATTTCCATCATTATGTCACTTCCACCAACTAACTTTTTATTAACATAAAGTTGTGGAATAGTTGGCCACTGACCGTAAACCTTAATGCCCTCGCGAATCTCATCGTCTTCTAATACATTTACAGAATCAAACTCTGCTCCAATTTCATTTAAAATGGCAATTGATCTTGCTGAAAACCCACACTGTGGAAAGCTAGGTGTTCCTTTCATAAATAAAACAATTTTATTATCAGTTAATGTTTTTTCAATTTTTTCATGGGTTGGTGATGTAGTCATAATTAATAAATCCTTTTTTAAAATAATTTAATAGAGAGGGCATGAATTTCGCCACTTTTTAATTGTTCGTCAAATAAGCCCATGATTGATTTGTGCTTTTCAATTCGTGAAAGGCTGGCATCAAAAGCGCTATTGTTCATACGCACTTCAAAATTGCTACCAGATCCAGTTACATCAACCACGGCCAATTCAGCGTTAGGGTATTGTTTTTTTAGTGTATTTTCCATTTCAATATGTGTCATATGCCTATCAATAAAGCTGAAATTAAAAATTTGCTAGCTCAAATTCTCCTTTACAAAAAATAACGCTAAGCGTATAAGGTCATATGTATTACGAATCTTCAAGTCCAGAGCATAAGGCCAAAGAACGAGCAAAAGCGCGTAAATTAAGGCAGTCCACATGGTGGCAAAATCAGCTGTCAAAAGGCTTTTGTTATTACTGTGATCAGAGGTTTGAAAAGGACGTTTTGACCATGGACCATAAGGTGCCAGTGGCTAGGGGCGGGGTTTCTAGCAAGTCTAATGTTGTTGTTGCCTGCAAAGAATGTAATACAAATAAAAAGCATTTAACCCCTGCTGAAATGATTTTTAACTCATAAATATTACACTTTATTTTATTCTCTATATTCAATGAATCGCCTAAAAAATAGGAAGTCTGCACGTAGCGTTAAGACCAATTGTTAACTAAGGTTAAGATTTCACATTGCCTCATAAGGCTTGGCTCCTTAAACTGATTATTGTTCAGATTGAAAACAGGAGTGAATTAAGTTGGGTAAAATTACGAAAAGTAGTACTGCGGAGTATTTTGCAAAAAATCTACAACAAGTAGGTTTCTCTTCCCCGTTAAAAGCTGTTTTAACAACATTAAAAGAGGCTGTGGATAACTCACTGGATGCCTGTGAAGAAGCGGGCATAGCCCCTGAACTAAAGGTTTCAATTAAAAAAGTGGGCAAAGGGTCTGCTAGAAGTACAGATTTAATTCAAATCATTGTGGAAGACAACGGACCAGGTTTAGAGGAAAAAGATTTACCACAAGTTTTTGGTGAATATTTAGCCTCTTCAAAGTTTGGTCGAGGGCAGTGTTCTCGTGGGCAACAAGGTATTGGTATTTCTGCTGCAACCACTTGGGCGCAGTTAACTAATGCAACTGGTGTAAAAGTAACTAGTAAGACAAAAAGAATGCGTAAAGCCGTTAACGCCACTATTGATGTTGATATTAAGGGTAACAAAGGTTTACTTAAAAATAAAAAAACCATTGAATGGAAAAAAACGAATGGTCTAAGAGTTGATTTTAAGATTGATGGCCGTATCCAGTTAAATGGCGATGGTGGGATTTTAACTTATCTTGAAGGAACAACTTTAGTTAACCCCCATTTAACACTTGAATATGAATTATTAGATAATGAAAAAGTAAGAGTGGAGAGAGTATCTAACGATGTGCCAAAGGTTCCAGCTTCAACTTTACCTCATCCACATACAATGAAGCTGGGTGAATTTTTAACTCATGCTCATTTGTATGGTAATTTAACTTTAGCACAGTTTATGAAGAAAGCCTTTTCTCGTGTAACTGATGCAACTATTAAAGATTGTGTTCGCAATGGTATGCCAAAAAAATTGGCCACAATGCCAGTAAAAAAAATACCTGAAAAAGAATTTAAAACAATATTTCAAGCTATTCAAAGCACAGAGCTTGCCAATCCTTCAACTAAATCAGTTTTAACAGTTGGTGAAGAGGGCTTAGCCAAAAGTATTCACAGAATCGGTGAAGTAGACTTTTTTAGTGTTGTTACGAGAAAGCCTAAAATTTGCGATTTTAAGCCAACAGTGGTTGAGGTGGCTATTGCTAGATTCTTGGATAAAAAAGCAGCTGCCGAAGAGCAGTCTATTCAGTTATTAAGATTTGCAAACAGAGTTCCATTACAGTTTGATAAATCAGCCTGTGCAATTACGCGTGCGGTTGAGTCAGTGAATTGGCGCTCCTATGGATTGGCTCAATCCAAACGTAGCTTGCCGCAAGGACCATATGTTTTTGCTATTAGTGTGACGTCACCATTTATTAAATTTAAAAATGCGTCCAAAGAAACTATTGATGCGAGTGATGACTTAGTGGAAGAATTAAGACGAGCACTCATGCAAGCTGGTCAAAAGCTTTCCCGTCACATTAAGCGTGAAGATAAGGCTGCGGACCTAGAAAGAAAGCGTGCCCATATTGAAAAATTTGGACCTATTTTAGTTGAAGGTTTAGCTAAAATTGCCGGCGCTGGTAAGGACCGTAAAAATAAAGCCACAGAAGGCCTATTAAAGTTATTGGGCCGCGAAAGTAAAGCGGCTGAAAAAGACCTTAAAAATGCTGAAGACCGTTTATCATTATTAAAAGATAAACAAGCAGCTAAGCTTGGCCGCATTAGAAAAAAAGAGGCGGAAACAGCAGAAGAGGTTGAAGGCACCGAGGAAGCTGCTCTTCCAGTGAAAAAAGCTAAGGCAAAAAAGAAATCAAAAGCCAAGAAAAAAACTAAAACAAAAAAGAAAGCAGCCAAAAAGAAAGCGGCTAAGAAAAAAACAAAAAAGAAAGCTGCAAAAAAGAAAACTAAAGCAAAGAAAAAGAAATCAAAACGATAAAATTTATTTAAACAAATAGTGCCTGAGAAAATAAATGCTAAGAGCAGAGCCTTGGGCTAAGGTAAAACATGCCAAAGATTAGAGTTAGAAAATTAGATAAAGACATTCCAAAAGCAGCCAAGGCATTATGTGATGAGATGTTGCAATCTCTTGAAAAAGGTCAGAGGCCTTCATTGCAAGCCATTAAATGTTCTCTTGATAATTCAATTTATAAAGCATCAAAAGGTTACTTTACTCCTGGTGATAAAAAAGTAACTACCGAGTTGAATGTATCTTCCGTGCAAAAATTATCACGAACAATATTTTTATTAGATATTATGCTTAATAATTTAAAAATGGGTATTGTGAATACGAAAAGGGAGCTTTACTATATCGCAAAAGGTGCCTCAAAAAATGAGCCCAATCTTAAACCACTTAACATTCAAGAGCAGTCTGAAACAGACTCTGTGATTAGTTACATCACTGACTTATTGGAGGTTTACCGCGAGGAGCTTAATTGTCATGCTGGTGATAAAGGTGGGCAAACCTTTTCTAAAAATCTAATTGTAACAGAAACTTTAGTAGATGGTTCTAAAGCGGTAATGGATTTAAGCACAATGGGAACAGTGGCCTTTCAGCCGCCCAATAAACCCCATGTATTTAAGTTAAAAGCCAAGAAAAAGAAACTTGATTTTTGTTTAGTGATTGAGTCAGAGGGTACGGCTAATACTTTAGTGACGAATGGCTTTACAAAGCGTAATAACTGCATTGTTGTGGGTGCTGGTGGTGTGCCAACTAATGGTGTGCGTGGCTGGTGTAAAACTATTCAAGACCAGTTAAAAATCCCGATATACTTTTATGGCGATCTCGATGCCTATACCATTCAAAATATTTATAGAACTTTAAAAGCGGGCTCTGCAGCCAGCCTTATTAGAAATGCTGATTTTTCAGCGCCTGATGTAAAATTCTTAGGTGTATTACCTCATGATATAAAAAAGTATAATCTAGATTGTTACCCTGTGTCTGAAAAGAATTCTAGTGATGCTAGAGCTTTAAAAAAGGCAAAGGACGCTTTAGAGAGAGATCCATTTTTTTCTGATAAGAAAAATAAAAAGTTAGCTGATGTATTAAGATGGTTGATTAAGCAAAAAATACGTTGTGAGCAACAGGCTATTTTTGCTGTTGATCCAAAAGATCCACTAATGTCTGAAAAAATTATTTTAGATAAGATTAAAAGAAAAGATTTTATTTAAATTTAGTGGATAATTTAAATTCGTTTTTAAATAAAAAATATTTTTTATATTCGTTTCTGCTTGGCTATATGACTTTCTTCTTTCAGAACATATTCATTATGAATAGGGGGGCTTGGAGGTTAAGAGATGGCTTCCAAAGTATAGAGGAGGCAGCATTTCTTGTCGGTTATATTATCATCCCATTTGGAATTTCAGCTCTTATAACCTATTTTATATTCAGGAAAGTAAACTTTAAATTAAAAAGTAAAAGTAGTACAATTTTTAAGTCTTTAGTTATGAGTTTATTTTGTTCAATTATAACTTGCTCAATCTTTTCAGCTTATTTTGTATTGTCTCGAGATGGAATAACTTATTCAGATCATGAGAATTCATTTTTGGATATGCTATATTACTTTATAACTACTTTTGGAATTGGACTATTTTTCTCTTTACTTGCTGTTTTAGTTACTGCCTTTACATACAGTTACTTAGTTATTAACAAGCAAAAAGCTCTAGCTTTTTGCTAGAGCTTTTAAAAAATATTACTTACTTGTAACGTTAATTGCGATTCTTCTATTTTGTTTACGACCTTCTTCTGTGTCGTTAGTTGCAACAGCATGTGCTGATCCGTAACCTTCTGTAGTGATGCGTGAGCTATCAATGCCCATGGCCACAATAGCATTTTTAACAGCGTCGGCTCTTTTTTGAGATAAATTTAAGTTTCCTTCAGCGCTTCCTGTGTTATCTGTGTAACCACCAATTTTTAATGTTACAGAGCCAAAAGCTTTTAAAATTTTCGCCATATTTGCAACTTGCTCACTAGATTCAGCTGATAAAGTTGAGCTGCCAGTGTTGAAAGTAATACGGTCAAAGTTAAACCATTTATCTTTTGAAATACCATCACTTCCACCAAGGAATTTAACTAAATTATTTTCAATACCATTACTTGGAATATTTAACTCAGTTCCGTCAGGTAATTTAAAAGAAAAGAAATCACCAAGGCCAGCAATAGCACTTCCTGCAGTGTCCTTTACTTTATTTAGGCTATCTTGTCCCACAGCTTTCATATTTTCAGTGATGCTCATGTCATTGTTGCAAGCTTTAAAACCAAAAAAACCAGCTAAACAAGCTATAATTAATATAACTAAAATTTTCATTATGTCTCCTTTGTTATGTTCGATGAAGTATTGAAAATAATAGTTATTGGGTCAAGCGAGCATGTAAATTAGTGTGTGAGTTTCGTTGAGTTGGAGCTGAGGGGGTGGCAAATAAAAAATATTTATAAATATTTAATTATTTTTAAGTAATTAAAATAAGGTTATTTATTAATTAAGATAAACAAATATTACTTTTTAACTGATGAGTTGAATTATTAGCAGACTATAAAGTTATAATATCCACGGAAAGCTAATTCCAAGTAAAATGGTTTTACTTTCAAAAGTATTGGCAAACTCTTGGTTGGTCACTTCGTTAAAATCTAAGGTTTTGTGCATATATCCTAGGCGCATACTGATATTGGTTTTAATTCTGTAATAGAGCTCAGCTTTCCAGGCATCACCAGACCACTTTCTGGCGTCAGTGTTAGATCTAACCTTTGGGAAGTAAGATACATTTAAGCCCACTCGCTTTTTTATGTGGTAGCCTAAATAGGCGCCCATGTAATGAGGAGTTTCATCAAACTCAATTAGAGAATTTTCTTCTTCATAGGCGATGTCACCAGTTAAGTATTCAAGTCCAATCATAAAATGATTTTTATATAAACCCAAGCGGGTGCCAAATAAGTAGCCCTGCTGTTTATACTCTAAGTTAGTATTTTGTTCAGTGGATGTTCCCATTGCAAAATAGGCTAGTGGCTCAAAGTGTAGTGCCGCTGAAACATTTAACGAAAATAACAAGATTGGTAGTAAAATAATTTTTTTCATTGGAACCTTCCCTTTAAAAATACAACTAAGTTTATATTAATAAATAATATAGTTTTTGCCTAGCTGTGAATAAAGAAACGCAATCTGGTGGTTTTAAATTGAGGTTCTGCCCTAAGGTCCATAAGCGGTAAACTAGAATTTATATAAATCATATTGTTGTCTTATTTTGAGTTAATTTTTAATCATTAGCTAAAGATTATAACTATTAGTAGTCACTAGTCTTTAGTTTATGTTGGTTGAGCCGATATTTATAATATGAAGAAGCTAATTCTAGCATTATTATCTGTGTCCATAGTCTTTGGTTGCAGCGGTGTTGGTGATACATCAGAGCCTAGTATTATTGATTATGAATCTTTGTATCCAGGTTTTTATGCAGAATTTAAAGGTAAAATTGATTTAGCTAACTTACCTAACTATGCTTGGCAAACAAAGCCTTCGTATATAGTAGAAGATAATACAACGACCAATAGTATTTCAAACTCAGGAGCTACATTAGGTAGAATTTTATTTTATGATGTAAATCTTTCGTCTAATAACACGGTTTCCTGTGCGAGCTGTCATCAGCAAGCCAATGCCTTTAGTGACATTACAGATGTTAGTGTGGGTGTTAATGGAAGCACAGGTAGGCACTCTATGCGTTTAATTAATTCTCGATTTTCTGCTGAAGGAAAGTTCTTTTGGGATGAGCGAGCTGCAACGCTTGAAGCGCAAACCACTCAGCCTATTGAAGATCATAATGAAATGGGGTTTAGTGGTACTAATGGAGATGGAAATTTTTCTGATTTGATTACAAAGTTGGAGGCGATCCCTTATTATACTGATGCCTTTACTTTTGCTTTTGATAGTTCAGAAATAACTGAAGCAAAGATTCAACTAGCTCTTGCCCAGTTTATTAGAAGTATTCAATCTTTTGATTCAAAGTATGATGTTGGCCGTAATCAAGTAATTAATGATGGAGCCAGCTTTCCAAACTTTACAGCTGATGAAAATGCTGGAAAAACTTTATTTTTACAGCCACCAGCAATGGGTGGGGCAGGTTGTGCTGGTTGCCACAGGCCGCCCAGTTTTGATATTGATCCCAACTCTCTAAATAATGGAGTTATAGGTGTTTTTGGTGACGTGATTGATGATTTAACAAATACAAGGTCGCCTTCATTAAGAGATGTGGTGAAAAGTGATGGGAGTTCAAATGGAAAGTTCATGCACGATGCCAGTCTGGCAACTCTAACAGATGTAGTAAATCATTATAATAATGGTATTTCACTAAATGCTAACTTAGACCCAAGGTTATCTCCTGGAGGTATTCCGCAAAACTTAGGCTTAACTGGTGCTCAGGTAGATCAAATAGTAGATTTTTTAGAAACATTAAGTGGTATAGCTGTGTACACTGACTCTCGTTGGTCCAATCCATTTTAATAGAAAGAGCAGGCTAGATATGAGTATTTTAAGTTTACACTTTATTTATGGATACTTAAAAAGTAGTTTGGCGTAAAAGCTACCTTCTAGTATAAATAAATGTCCTATGATTTCTGTACTTTCCTTGACTGTTATTGACGCTTGTAAGTTCAAAGTCCTTTATTATACTTGAAGTAATACTTAAGAGACCAAAACCAACAGGCATTTCATTTTGACTATTATAACTTATTGATATATTTGAAATAAATTTTCCATCACAAGCAAGGTCGATATAATTATTAAGACCAGGCTTTATAAATCCTGGTCTTAATGTTTTGGCAAAGGCCGCGGCCCCTGCTTTTGTTTGATAGTTATCCATAATACGTTGATGGGTATTAAAAACACATATTTGTGCTGATTCAGGTATCAATGATGAAAGATGATCACTAAAATCTTTAAAACTAGTAGATGTGGTAATTTTATCATCTGGGTTATTAGACTCAGAACTTACCGTAGCAGGGACTCTATTATTTTGGCTAGCACAGGATATCATTAATAAACTTAAGGTAGTTAATAATACTTTAATCATAGCTTTTCCTTTGTTAAATGTATTTTAAGTTTATCTGAGAAAAAAATATAATAATAGCTTTTTTTCATGGATTAGGCTTAGAGGCCAAAATATTTAGTTTATATAAAAAAGCCCACACAACGTATGGGCTTTTAGAATTCAAAATTTATATAATTTATTGTTGTCTTAATAAGTTTAATGCAGAGCCTGCTTTAAACCATTTGATTTGCTCTTCATTGAAGGTGTGTGCCACAGGAAACTCCTCTTTGCTTCCATCTTCGCGAGTTAATTCTATAGTTAAGTTTTGACCCGGTGAAAAGCTAGTTAAGCCCTTAATAGCTACACGGTCATTTTCTTGAACCTTGTCGTAGTCACTTGGGTTAACAAAAGTTAATCCTAAAACACCTTGTTTTTTTAAGTTTGTTTCATGAATTCTTGCAAAACTTTTTACTATTACAGCAGCAGCACCTAAATGCCTTGGGCACATAGCTGCGTGCTCACGGCTACTTCCTTCACCGTAGTTGTCATCACCAAAAATAACCCAGTCTTGACCCTTTTCTTTATAAGCTCTTGCCACCTTATTGAACTCATCAACTTCGCCAGTAAAAACGTTTTTACCTTTCCCGCGAAGAGACTCATCAAAAGCATTAAAGGCACCTAATAGCATATTGTTAGAAATATTATCTAGGTGACCACGGTATTTAAGCCATGGACCTGCCGGGCTAATATGGTCTGTTGTACACTTTCCTAAAGCTTTACACAAAACGGGTAAGCCTTCCATGTCCTTACCATCCCAAGCTTTAAATGGAGTTAAAAGTTCTAGGCGTTCAGAATTTGGATTTACTTTAATTTCAACATTGCTACCTGCTGGTGCTTGGTAAGCCTCAGGGTCACCCACAAAACCTGCATTTGGTAACTCAGGAGCTTCAGGTAATGTTAAGCTAAACTTACTGCCATTACTTCCTTCAATTTGGTCTTGCTGTGGATCAAAATCAATTTTACCTGCAACACCTAAGGCCATTACAACTTCAGGGCTGGCGATAAAAGATAGTGTTTCAGGGTTAGCATCATTTCTTCCACGGAAATTTCTGTTAAAGCTACTTACAATAGTATTTACATCACCTTTTTTAACGCCATCTCGTTTCCATTGGCCAATGCATGGGCCACAAGCATTTGATAAAACAGTGGCACCAACATCATTTAAAGTTTTCATTTGTCCATCACGTTCAATTGTTTTTTTAATTTGCGATGAACCAGGAGAAACCATAAATGGTTGTGACATTTTAACTCCGTTGGCAAGAGCTTGTTTAGCCACATGTGTGGCCCTACCAATATCTTCGTAGGAAGAGTTTGTACAAGAGCCAATAAGGGCGGCTGATAAGTCAGTTGGCCAGCCATTTTCTTTGGCAGCAGCTTTCATAGCGCTTAGTGGGCGCGCAGCATCTGGTGAGTGAGGGCCAACAATATGTGGTTCAAGAGTGGATAAATCAATTTCAATAACTTCATCATAATACTGGCTAGGGTTATCTAAAACTTCTGGATCAGCTTTTAAAAGCTCACTGTTTTCGTCAGCTATTTTAGTTAGCTCAGATCTATCAGTTAAGTTTAAGAATGTTGCCATTTTAGCATCGTACGGAAACATTGAGCATGTGGCTCCAAGCTCAGCTCCCATATTAGTAATGGTCGCTTTACCAGTACAACTAATAGATTCACAACCTTCACCAAAGTACTCAATAATTTTATTAGTTCCACCTTTTACTGTCATAATTCCTAATAGTTTTAAAATAACATCTTTAGGGGAAGTCCAGCCTTGTAATTTTCCAGTTAACTTTACACCAACGATTTTAGGATTTTTTACTTCCCAAGGAAGACCTGCCATTACATCAGAGGCATCAGCTCCACCAACACCACAAGCCACCATTCCAAGGCCACCAGCATTCGGGGTGTGTGAGTCAGTACCAATCATTAATCCACCAGGGAAAGCATAGTTTTCTAAAACCACTTGGTGGATAATACCGGCACCAGGTTTCCAGAAGCCAATTCCATAACGACTAGAAACAGTAGATAAGAAATCAAACACTTCATTGTTTTCAGCCATAGCCACTTTCATGTCTTCATCCATTCCCTCATAGGCACGGATTAAATGATCACAATGAACTGATGATGGAACGGCTGTTTGGTCTTTACCGGCCAACATAAATTGTAATAAAGCCATTTGAGCGGTGGCATCCTGCATAGCCACTCGGTCAGGGCGTAGTAATAAGAAGCTTTGGCCACGAGTAAGGTCTTGCTTTTCAGGGTCATCTAAATGACCAAATAAAACTTTTTCTGCAAAAGTTAGTGGGCGATTTAGTCTCTTTCTTACGATTTCAAGTTTACGTCCTGTTGTGGAGTAAACATTTTTTAACATATCTGCGGTTGTATCTATATTGTTCGCCATAATTTTTCCTTTAAAATGTGTTTTGAATACCAAATAGTACTCTTGAATATACGCGTCAATCAATTGATTTTCATTAAAGTTAAGGCTCACCACTGGCCCTAGGTAACTGGCCGATGATCAGTTTCATAAATATGCTCATAAAGTCACCCCTTTTAGGAGGTAAACAGCTCCTATAGTAAATAAAATGACTTGGGAGTAATTACGAAATTGGGACTCTTTAATATTATCCAAAATATACTTTCCTGATCCAGCCCCTAGGAGGCTTAATAGTATGGCTGTTCCAAGAAATACTCCTGAGGGATAGTTGCTTTCCTTGTTTTCAAAAAAGATATTGATGTAGAAGATAATTTTAATTAAGTGACTAGAAGTTTGAGTAATGGCCTTTGTAGCTATCACTTCATGTCTTTTTAAAGGTGAGCCTAAAAAGAATAAATCTAAAATAGGGCCTGAAGTTCCAGCAATAATTTTTAGTAGTGAAATAATAAAGCCACAAGCTAATGAGCTCCATTTGTTAATTATATTAAACTTAAGTTGCGAACGTAGTAAAAATGAAAAAAATGGCAATAAACCTAATAAAAGAAACATAACTCTTTTTGAAGGGGGAAAAATTAAAACCTGTAAAACTGAAAAACCAAGTAAGTTGCCAATAAAATAATAGGGGAGTACAGACCAATTAATATGTTTTTTATTTAATAGAGCTCGAAAGCCATTAGAGTGAAGTTGAATAACTCCATGAACGACGATGGCAGTTTTAGCGGGAAGATACAAAGAAAGTGCTCCCATTAAAATCATACCACCCCCCATACCGAGAACTCCCGACAAAAGACTTGTTGCAAATACGATTGTTAATAATTGAATAGCCATATGAGTATTATCGATGACTTCAATATATGAATAAAGTGAATAGACAGAATATAATATATTCTATATATTCAATAATATGATAGAAAATATAGAAACATTACTAGCCTTACATCAGCAGGGCACCATGCTTAAGGCTAGTTCAATGTTAAGAGTCTCTCAGTCAACAGTTAGCAAGCGGATAACTAGCCTGGAACAATACTTTAGTAAGAAGTTAATATCAAAATCGGGTCGTAGAGTAGTCCTCACTCCTGAGGCCTTAAAAATTGTGGATAAGCTTGGTGTTTTAATTGGAGAAATTAGAGAGTTAATCAATGAGGATATTAAGGAACAAAAATGTGTAGTTGGAGTTTCAGAGTCCATATTATCTTCATGGGGTCCTAAATATATTATTCCTAAGTTTGAAAAATTAAACTTTGCGGTGGAGCTGCACTGTCATAGAAGCCCACTGGTTGTGGATAAGGTTGAAGCTGGAGAGTATGACTTGGGTATTTGCTCTGGTCGTATAACCACGTCAAGGTCATTAGTTTCAGATGTCATCCATCAAGAAGAGATGGTTTTGGTTTCTAAGGGAAGATTTGATAAAGCAAATATAATTAGTATTGAAAAAAGTTCCGCCACCTGGAAGTCAATATCATCAAAATTATTAAAGTTTAATTACGATAAAATTCAATACTTAGAGTCCTTTTTTTCAATAGGACAAGTAGCAAAGTCAACAAAATCAATAGGTTTAATACCAATTGGTGTGGCTCGAACCATGAATTTTAAGGCCACACAGATAAAATCATTCAAGCCAAAGATATATAGGCCTGTACAACTCATTTATAAAAAATCAAAGTTGGAACAGCTTAAGTATAATCATTTGGTGAATAGTTTTAGTGTTTAATAACTACTGTTTTAGACATTCGATCATGTAGTGCTTGTTTTCTTTTGTCATGGTTAATATCAAGATAAGCTAAGCCGGCTGAAAAACTACATATAAAATATCCGAAGTATCTCAGTACTAGCCTTCTAATTGGAGGGCGCTTTAGAGTTTGTGAGTCCACAACTTTTATTTTAAAGATCATTTTGCCAATAGTTGCGCCAAAGATATACCAAAATAAGACTATAATCCATGGGAGAACAAACAAGACAAGACCATCAAGAATAAATGGAAATTGCACAATATATGGGTCTAAAGGTATAGATAGGAATGCTAGAGTTAGGGTGTTTAGTATAAAATCAAATAAAAAAGCAAAAAGTCTTACTTTGAATCCAGCATAATTTACTTCAGTATGTTCCATGCACTATTGCTCGGTTTGTCTTTCAGCAATAACATTTTTAATTAGCCAAAAATCTTCAGTTTTAACTAAGTCTAGTGTTACTGAAAAGAGCTCCCTAAAACTATTGACCTTACTTTGCTCTGTGCCTTCAGAAACTAAAACTAAATCAACTTTTGCAGTATTCTCAACAATATCAAAGCTAGTTTCTGTAACATAAGTTTTGTGTTTAGCTAAGTATTTAGACCCAATAAAAATTCCAGCCTGGATATCTTCAAATGAATTTATATCAGCCAGTATTCTTTCACCTTGAAATGCTTTAAGGATAATATCTTTTTTAGTGTGTTTTTTTATGTTTTGAATACGTGAATAGACGTCCATTTTTTTTAAAGGATTATCAAATTCAGCCTGCTTTTGAATATCATCAATAATTCCAATGATTACTTTTTCGTCATTGTTTTTAAAAATTTTAGAGTAGGAAAAATAACCAATTAAAATTATTATTAAACCTATAAAAATATTTTTATTCGTCATGAATCACTCATAATTAAAAAGGTATGTGGTAATTACTTGTTTATTTTGTATTTCATAAGTTTCTATGGTTGGCGACAGTAGCTTAAGCCGGTTTTCAATGGCCCATTCACTAGCCTTAGGGTAAACCACAAATGGTCCAATTGCTGGGGAGCCAGTAAATGTGGCTACAATATACTTTTTTGCTGGTAAGGTTCTTTGCTCAAAATCTAGAGGGAGTTTTGCTTTTGGGATGGCCTCTTTAATAATGCAACCGCCTTCACTTTTTAAACGATCTGCATCGGTCTCTTTAGGGTCATCTATATATAAGCCAAAGCTTGTGAAGCACTCAATATCATTTTTAGCAGTCCAGGTTTCAACTTGTTCAATCACAGGCGAGATTTTATGATAAGGACCAAAATGTTTTTTATATAAAATGTGTAGGGCAGGGCGGTCTTTTATTTCCACTTGTACATCTTTATAGGCACCAAGTTTAAAATAAAGTGAAATAGCAACTGTTGCTATTCCACCAAATAAGAATATAAAAAACCATTTTATCATTATTTAAATTTCTTCATCTTCCCAGAATTGGTCTTGCTCTATAATCATATTAGTGCCAGGTAGTATTTCCATCAGCTTAAGGTGTTTACGATGTCTTTTAAAGTCTTCAGTGATTATTCTTGCGCCAATTGTGCGGTCTGGAGCACCTGTTTCTAAATCACCACCAAAGTGAATAAATAATGAGTGCATAAACATTTTCATTTTGTAAGTTTGGAAAATGTGAGCCACAGTTTCAAATTTTTCAGGAGTAACAGCAATGGAGAATTTATCAATATTTTTAAATTTAGAGTTCTTTCTAACCGAATCTGATTTGATAGCAGAAAAAATTGTCATGGCTGTATTGTCGTCATTACATTTTAACTCTCCATAACCAGTATATAAATAATTAGCATCGGTTGATTTTTCAAAATCAACTTTTACAGTGCATGTAGTAAGATCACTCATTGCAAAAGTATTATAAGAAAATACAATAGAAACAAGTATTACGATTAATTTAAGCATGGTAATTCTCCATTAGTTTAAAGATTCTTAATAGCACAAAGTTTAGCAAATACTAGTGTCATTGTAAATTTATAGCTTATAGAGGCTCTAGGGGTTATAAATAATACTGTTGCAACTAAGCAAAGATCTAAATTGTGAATTCTATAAGAGAGTTAAGGCCAGGAATAGAAAGATGTTGTTTGCAGCTGTAACCTACTGATTTTATTGTTTATTTATGTAACTTTAATTGATCCACTTAATTGAACAGCCCATTGATGGCGTTTGTTCAAAATCAGGCTTAGTGCCAGTGAGTTGAGCCTCTAAGTGGAGTTTGAGATCTTCTCTTGTAACAGAGTTAGGGTCTCGCCATGAATTATCCAGCTGACCTCTGTAAAAGAGCTTGTCGCTTTGATCAAATGCAAAAATATCAGGCGTGCAAACAGCTCCAAAGGCTTTGGCCACCTCTTGAGTCTCGTCATAAAGGTAAGGAAATTCGTAATTCTTGTCATGCCAAGATTTTTTAATATTTTCAAAGGAGTCTTCAGGGTAGTCAGAGGCATCATTTGAACAAATGCCAACAAAAATAATATTTCGATCTTTTAGTTGTTTGTACAAACTAATAATACGTTCTTCAATGGCCTTTACATAAGGGCAGTGATTGCAAATAAAAAAGAAAACTTTAAGGTCGTATTTATGGAAATCAGTATTTGAATAGTTTTTACCAGAAACAGCTGGTAAGTTGAATTCGGGTAATTTGAAGTTGCTGTCTTGGCCAGGGCTGTACAATAGAGCCATTATAGGTCTCTCCAGGATATGGTCTCTTTTTCTGTGACTAAGTCACCTTGATCGGTAATCTCAATATAAATTTCTTTTTTAAATGGATTGGCATTAAGAGCTTCAAGGAGTTGATCTCTATTTTCCTCAGAGATTTTAATTTGTTCAGACTGTTCAATGGCAGAATCAAAATTAGCTTTTAGTTCATTTAAAAATGATAACCATTGCTCATTGGAGAATGACTTCTTATCACCCAGGAAGTCCAATAGATGAGAAGACGTCTGTATTTCTTCAGGGCTTGAAAATACATTAAACCCTAAGCCAACAAGTATAAAGGTTTCGTCTCCTTGGCTAATTGTTTCAATTAATAGCCCAGCTACTTTTTTATCATTTATAAAGCAATCGTTTGGAGCTTTAAGGCTCCATGCTAAGCTTGACCATGTGCTCTTACAGGCTTGTAATAAGGAGAGTCCCATTAGTGCCGGTAAAAAATGCTGTGGTGTTGTATTGCATTTATAGACCCAGGTGCTTAATAAGGAGTTGCGCTCACTTGGGTTTGTCCAAGTATTTTCACCGCGTCCTCTGCCCTTGGTCTGCCAATTAGTAACATATAACTTAAAGTCCTCAATAGTTTCAACTTCTTGTTTTGCAACATCATTTGTGCTTGTAGTCTCATCTTTGAACCAATGGCGCAGTTGCTTTTCTCGGGCCCAAGTAATTGTTTGGTTAGAAATAGTTTGCATTTAATTCTCCCACTGAAATAGTAAGCTGTAATCGGCATTGGGTGGGGAATGAGTTAATGCGCCAATACTAATAAAATCTACACCAACTTCGGCCACAGCTTTAACTCTGTCGATGGTCATATTGCCACTTGCCTCTGATTGAATATTATCTGGAATAATTTTAACAGCAGCAGCCATGTCTTCATTGGACATATTATCTAACATTAGTCTTTGGATGTCGAACTGACATGCTCTTTTAACTTCATCTAGGTCTTTAACTTCAATTTCTATAAAGCCAGTATTTTTCTCTATAGCGCATTCAATAGACTTTTCAAGGCTCCCAGCCATATAAATATGATTTTCTTTAATTAGTATTTTGTCAGACAAACTCATTCTATGGTTTGTTCCGCCTCCGTCGGCCACAGCCTTTTTTTCTAACTTTCGGAAGCCAGGTAAAGTTTTACGTGTATCTAAAATTTTACAATTAGTATGTTTAATCTCATTTACAAATTCGCGTGTAAAGGTGGCAATACCAGATAATCTTCCTAAAAAATTTAGAGCTATTCGTTCAGCCTTTAAGACTGGTATTAAGTTTCCAGAGATAGTGGCAACAGTTTGTTTGTTTAAGATTTCATCACCATCTTGAAAGAACCACTTTAGTTCTGCTTGTGGTGCGATTTTTTCCATTGTCATTTGAAAACAATCTTTGCCAGACAGTACAAGATCTTGCTTGGCAATAAGATGGGCAATTCCATTCTTACTAGTTATGTTTAATGAGTCGGTAGTTACATCGCCATCGGGGATGTCTTCTTGAATAGCTAGATTTAATATTTGATAAAAGTTCACGGAGATTAGTAAGTTCCTATGTCGTTTTTTTGATTTGCCATTAGGCGTTTAATTTCTTTTTCAATAAGCTGAGTCGCCAATTCGGGTACAACTTTCCAAACGGCCTGTTCAATAATGGTTTTAGCCTCAGTTCTAATAATTTCTCTAATTTCTTCTTCGCTTGGAGTGTAGCTAGAATGATCGAACTCACTAACACTGGTTGATACATTTTCAAGGGGGTGATCTGCAATAGAGTCATTATCAAGTTCAAGGGCAGGAGGAGTTGCATTAGTAAACTCTTGGTGAGATTCATTGATGCGTTGATTAACCACAGTATCAATTTTAGTCTTAATCTCATCAAACGGAATATCTTCATCAGCGATATCAAGATCAGGTGATAAGCTGATCCCGGTACCAGTTGTTTCTGTGAGTGGTTTTTGTACCCAGCCTGGTTCAGTGTCATCTTCTTCTGAGATAAGTGAGTTATCAAGCTCACGTAATTCTTTAGCAGAATCAGTTTTAAGTTTTATATCTAAACTCACTTCTTCAAACTGATCTGTCACTTCGACAAGAGAGTCTTTAGGTAATTCCGGAGCAATTGATAGCTTTGGAGTTGAAGGTTTATCATTATTGATATTGGCATCAGGCATTTGTAAAAAACTAGAAAGCACTTGCTTACTAGTTTTAGGAACTAACTTATTAATGAGAGCGCGGAGAGTTTGTACATCAAAAGGTTTTTCAATTTGAGCATTAGCGCCAGAGGCTTGATATTTATCTTTGTCTAATGTTAAAAAACTACTCCACATTAAAACCACTGGAGTATTGGCAAACTCAGGTAAACTTTTTAAATCACCAGAAACATCATAGCCACTTTTTTTCTGCATGAGTATGTCAATAAAGATAATATCAGGATTATTTTGTTGAGCCACCGGTAAAACACCATCACCAGATTGTACAGCGATAACCTCAACAGCATGGTCTTGTAATGCCAATTGAAAAACTTTTTTAATGGTACTGCTTTCGTCAGCTAGGAGTACTTTTAAAGACATATTTAAAGTTACAGCCAGCCATCTCGAACAGTCAACTAGTCTTTACAATTATATCTAACCACTTCTTAGGAGGTTCAATAAGTTTTCTCGTCACCATGTCAAATATGCCATATCTGATATCTGCTTTACATGCAGTTATGTCAGTTCCAGAAATAAGCATATGCTGCCTCAGTAGGCCAACCTTACTCTTGAATTCAATAAACTTTGTGTGAACTTCAATATTTTGCCTGGCCGTGAGTTCTTTAAGGTAATCCACATTAATTGATAAAATAACAGGAGATTGTTGATTTTTTTTAATGTCGGCTAGGGAATAACCATTATCAAAAAGCAATTGCCACCTTGCTTGTTCATAAATACGGACGTAGGTGGCGTTATTTACATGGCCAACAAAGTCTAAATCTGTTTCTTGGATTGTGTATTTAAAAATGTGGCTCATGGGTGGACCTTCTTAATTGTTCTGAACTTTGGTGGCCATCACTATATAAATAAGTGCCCTAAATGACTATAAAATTATTTCTACAAAATTTTCTCCAAGTCTTAAAAATTCTAAATTTTCCTCTTGAACTCAAGTAGGCACTAGGAGGGGCTACTCTTTGGCTGTAGAGTTTACAAACAATTCATTTTTATTAGGAGCGTTATAATCGCTATGATAAAACCCAGCTGTTCATTTAACTAATAAAACCCCTGTTTTAGGCCTCTTAGATATGGTGCGCCAGTGGCTTTACTAGTTGAATAAATGTTCAAATTTAACAACCTTAGGAGGGTTAAAATGACTAAAACAACTATAGTGGCTGTAATTGCTGCATTAGGTTTAAGTGTACCTGCTTCTGCTCACAACTTGTCAGCAATGAGTAAAAATGCTTCTACAAATGTATCTGGAGTTTTCGCTCCATCAATAAATGTTATTATGAAAGGTGTTAACAGCCTTTTAGACAGCACTGCAAGACAAGTAAGCCAAGACACAGTTGCTCTTTCTTACAACGCTAGCAAAACTGCTTATAACTCTACTGTAAAAGTATCTAGAGGTACTTGGACTCTTTCAACTAACACATCTGCAGCGATCGTTACTCCAATTTGGGAAGTAAGTAAAACTTCTGCTAAGTCTGCTCAAAACTCTACTAACTTAATCTTCAAAAAAGTTGTTGGTTTTTCTGCAAACACTTCTGAGGCTGCTGTTCAGTCTGGTAAGATGATTGCTGACGTTGCTTCTGAGTACGGTACTGCTTCTGCTGATGCTGCTAGCTTTGCTTGGAACTCTACTAAAAACGGTCTTTCATTAGCTGCAAACTCTGCTAGAAAAGCTGTTGTTGTAACTGTTAACGGTTCAAAAGCTGTTGCTACTTGGACCTCTGCTCAAGTTGTAAAGGGTAGTACTGTTGCAAAAGTTTCTGGTAACAAAACTTCAAACTTAACTGCTATGGTTTCTGCTAAGTTTGTAAATGCTTTAAAGAGCACTGTTGCTGCTGGATCTGAAGTTGCTGAAACTTCTGCTGATTTATTAATCGATGCTGCTGGGTCTGTAAGTGGTCTTACTGTATCAATTGTTAAAGCTTCAGGACAAACTGCTAGTTCAGCTTACGCTGGTTCAAAAGCTGTTACTGGTGCAATGTGGCTTGTGGTTACTGCTGGATCTACTGATTCTTATGCTAAATTCTCAGAAGGAGAATTCTCTGCAGCTTCAGAAGTTTTATTAATGCTTCCTTTACAGTCTGTAAAAGGTGCTTCTGCAGTTAGTACTTCTACTAAAAAAGACGACGAATTAGGTGAGGGTGATATCCCTGATACTAAAAAAGGTAACTAATAACCTTTAAAGCAAAAAGTTCTGGGAGCCTGTAGCTCCTAGGCTTTTTTGTTTTTTTAAATTTCTTAACTACCTACTAATTAAGAAATTTAAAAAAACATCAAAAAATAAATTAACTTTAACTTTTGGTGGTTTCCATGTTTCAAAAAATATTCTTAGGCATTACTTTAATTTTAGCTCAAATTTCAATGGCATTTGCTAGTACATCTGTACCATACACATGTCCACAAATTAAAAGACATACTGATCAAGTGCAATGGAAGTGTCTAGAGCAAGCATCAGACACATTGGTTTATAAAGCTCAAATGATGTCACAGTTGTTATTAGAGCAGATTGAAAAAATTGAAGCACAGCTTGGTGAGCCACAAGATGTATTTTTTATTGCCCGAGCTGGCTCATCCATGAATGGTTTTGATCAATTAAGGTCACATGATGAAAATGGAAATCGCATTAGTCTAGATGAAATATTTAATTATGGTGTTAGCAAGATGCCGAACAAGAGCTTAGATAAGTCTGCTTATGAGCTTTACCTGTCTAGGAATCCAGTAATTAGCCATGATTACCAAACGGCCATTAATCATTCTCGTGGCAGGATATCAAAAAAGTATATTGATAAAAAGCGCCCAAAACTTAAGTACTCCCATGGAGGAATTTTATTTAGAACACCAGAAGGCGTTTGGAATATATACCATGAGTTAATGCCTTGTAATGAAACTAGAAAAGCCTATTTATTTCAAGATTCAGCAATGTCTGGAACTTCTTCATTTTTTGTTGATAAGCCTCATAAATACATTGGCTTAGTGATTCCATTAAATAAAGAAATTCAAAAAAGAATTATTAAAAATTTAAGTAATAAAGAAGAGTTTATGGCAAGAGGCCCAGTTTATAGAGCCATGTCTAACCCCTGGCAAGCTGACACTTCAAATTCAAACTCATTCCCTTTAGAAATGATTGAGTACGCGAATATGCCAGAAAGACAATATAAAGATTTAAGTCTAATGTACAAGTTTGCCGCTAAAAAACGTGATCAATTTTTAGATAAAAGACGTCAAGAGCTTGGTGTTGATAGACTGTCTGTTGCCCAGATGAAGCATATTGAAACTAAGGATGAAGAGTATAAAAAGGTTTGCCGTCCAGATTATGCCGTCAGAAAAGAGGTGGTTAGGAGCTATGCTCAAAATGGTTATGAGCCAACAAAAATTGTTTTTGATACATCATTAAACTTTAAAAATGGTTTGAAAAATATGTTTAAAGATTTATTTGAGTCAGTAAAGGTTTCATTTATACCATTGGTTGGTGAGCATATTAGACCAAGTAAAGCCACTTATGCTGAGCATATCAAATTAGGTGTTGGAGAGGCAGTTTCTGTTTATTCAATTTGGCAGTACTTAGAGCGTCAAAAATTAATTCACCCAAATGCAGATTCAAGTTTATTTGAAATTCCTGAACTGGATTACAAGACAGCTAAAAGGATGGTGCCAGTTGTTGAAGGAAATATCTCTTTATTTGTTGATCCTGATAAGCAAGATGAGGAGTTTTCAAACTTTGACCGTGTTCTTGAAGAAATGAGAACAGGAAAGAGGTACAGAGGTCAGAATAAACATAAGTAAAAGTATATTAAATTATAATTAACTTTAAAGGCCTACAATCACTGTAGGCCTTTTTTTATCTGTAACATAATTGACTATAGACAATGTATTTACTAATTATTAACTCATGACAAAGCTATCAGTTTGTATCATATGCAAAAATGAAGAAGAAGTTATTGAGGCCTGTTTAAAATCAGTTTCATGGGCTGATGAAATAATTATTGTGGACTCTGGTAGTACAGACCAAACACTGGAAATAGCCAAAAAGTACACTGATAAAGTGTTTTTCAACAAATGGCCGGGTTTTGGCCCGCAAAGACAAAAAGCAGAGGAGTTTGCAACCAACGAATGGCTTTTTGCCATTGATTGCGACGAAGTAGTGACTGATGAGCTTAAGCTGGAGATTCTAAGCCTACTTAAATCCAACTCTATGGATCCACAAAATGTATATTATATTAATCGATTAACAAAATTATTTGGTAAGTTCTTAAGGTTTGGAGAAATGCATCCGGATCGTATTGGTCGAATTTATAATAAAAACCACACAGGTTATGATGATATTTTAGTGCATGAAAAAGTAAAGGTGAAAAACTGTAAGATTATTCATTTAAAAGGTAAGTTACTGCACTTTTATAAAAGTACTTATGAGGATTATCAAAAAAAACTTTATAGGTATGCTCAAGATTCTGCTAATGATAAGTTCCTTAAGGGAAAAAAATCTAACTATATTGATGCCATTTATAGAGCATTCCATGCCTTTGTAAAAAATTATATTTTTAAACTGGGTTTTTTAGATGGAGTGCAAGGCTTTAAGATCGCTTGGTTTAGAGTAGTATATACCTTTGATAAATACGACTTATTAATTAAAAAATATAAAGCTAAGTAAAAAAACCACATTTGAAGGTATGGGTTTTAAATTTAACTTTTAATACTACTTTATGTCACCCTGAGCGTAATTTGACGTCATCCTGAACGCATTGAAGGATCTAGCGCGAAGATCCTTCACTGCGTTCAGGATGACAGATCCAAAAACCTGGCCTATTCGAATTTTATACATTACAACTACCTAAAAGACCTTACGAACTGAGAAATGTCCTTCCACATTTCTTCGCTTTGAAATACATCATTATGATCGTAGCCATCCATTGTAATAAACTCCACTTGTCGCTTGTTGCGGATGCTATTGTAAAGTTTAACTCCTAATTTATGCGGAATAATTTCATCCTTGTCGCCATGAAGTATTAAGCCAGGTAGCTTATTGTACTCTAGAGCCTCAACAGAGTTGTAGTCGTTGGCTTCAAACCAATCTTTTGGTACTTGATCTTTTAAGCTACTAAAGTGATGATCAATTAAATCTTCAACTGTGCTCCAGGGACTTGTTAAGACAAAGCCACTTATGGAGCTGCGATAGTTTTTTATAACTTGGCTGGCAACTCCTGTTCCAACTGAGCGTCCCCAAATAATAATTTTTGAGCGTTTAAATTTACTACGAGCAAATGTAATAGCTTTGCCGGCACTAGCAGTTAAGCTACTTTTAGTGGGGAATCCAGTACTTTTTCCGTACGCAGGATAATCAATAACAACAACATTAGCATTTAGGTTTTTCAATGCTCCCAGGATTCCGCCTTGGTACAGGCCACCAATGTTAGCACCGTTACCATGTAAGTAGATCACAGTTGGTGAACTTTGACTTTTATAATAATACCAACCATGAATTGATAAATCCTGTTCACCGTCATTGGTGGTTAGGGTTATGTCTTTATAACCAACTTGTGCTGTCTCAGGCACAGCTATTTTATTTGCGAATTTATAAGCATAGAGGTTATTATTTGCTATTTCCTCAAAACTTCCACCACAGGCGGTAAGTATAAAGCTTGTAACTATTACTGTAGCCATTAAGAATTTTTGGCTCATAGGTTGCTTAATCATTATTCCTCCAAAAGTATTAAGCATTTATTAAAAACAATTTTGCACTGATAGTTTTGATCTATGCGACCAACCAGGTTAATAGTTTTTAATAAAAACTTGATTCGTTTATATTTTCAGGGATAGCTGGATAAAGTTGTAGTCGTATTCTTCAATGCAATAAAGGGCTTTAAGGGCTTATCAATAGATTTGTTTTAATCAATGTTAAAAATTTTAGGTAGATATAAACAATTAATTTTATTTTGTTCACTTTTATTGATTTGGCTACAGCTAAACAATCAAATAAACTAAATTAAAGTCTTACTACTTAGGTCAAACCTAAATTTACTTCTAATAGGACCTAAGGTTTGTTTGACCTAGTAAAGGCAAAGACTTATCGTAAGTGTATGTTATCCATAATCGATAAATATATAGTAAGAATCTTTTTAACCTACTTTTTTTCAGGTCTTTTTATATTTATTGCTTTATTTTTTGTAACTGATTTCATAAGTAAATTCTCAAGGTATGATACCACCGTAAGCACATTATTTAAGTTTTATGGGTATTATCTCCCAGAGATTGTATACCAGATGTTGCCAGTGGCGATTCTATTGGCTTCAATTTTAACAATATCCAGTTTAAGTAGAAATAATGAGCTGATCGCCTTTTTTTCTAGTGGCGTAAGTATTTATCGAATTTGTACGCCCATGATAATTTTAGTTTGTTTATTTTGTGGTTTATCATTTTTTTTAGGTGATAAAGTGATCCCACATTTTGCTGAGCAAAAAGAAATAATTAAAATTAAAGAAATTAAAAAGCGAGCCTATAAAATTAAAGAAATGACCGGTATTAAAAATAATGTTTGGTACCGTAGTGGTGATTTATTAGTAAATCTAGAATCTATGGACTTATCTAGCAACATAGGTCTTGGGGTTTCCTTGTTTTACTTTAGTAACAAGTGGGAATTAAACAAAGTGATCAAGGCTCCTAAAGCAAAGCTTGGCAGCGGGTCCTGGGAGTTATTAGAAGTTACAGAAACGTTATTCTCAAGCGAAAGTAGTTTTCCAGTGAGGCATACTTATTTGTCTAAAGTTATTGAAATGAACAAAAAGTTATCAGACTTAAAGATACAAGATCTTGCTGTTGAGTCTATGAACCTAAAACAGTTAAAAAATTTCATCTCAAGAAATAAAAAAACGGGGTTAAATACCTCAAGCTATGAAGTTGATTACTACGCAAAGTTTAGTTTTTCAATTGCAGCCTTATTGCTTGTTTTAATGAGTATTCCCTTTGGAGTTAGTAAAAGGAGGTCTGGAGGAGGACTGGCTAGTATTGGTATCTGCTTAGGGATTGTGCTGGCATTTTGGCTATTCTATAGTTTTTCTCTAAATCTAGGAAAAAGCGGTATTTTATTTCCAATGTTGGCGGCATGGCTTCCCAACTTAATTATTATCGTTTTAGCTGGGTTTATGCTAAGGCGAGTTAATACCTGATATTTAAATACTTAAAATTACTAAAGAAAAACCTCTTTGTATTTCTCCCGAATTCTAATAACAAAATCGTTTAATTATCCTTTGAATCTTGACCCTAATCGTATTAGGTACACAGAAGAGGACTTTAAAAAGTCCTATTAAAAACAATACCTTACCAAATAATTGAGGGGAGTTATGGCTTTACTTGAAGTATTAAAATTTCCAGACCCAAGACTTAGAAAAGTATCACAACCTGTTGATAAAATAACTGATGAGTTAGTTCAGTTTTCAAATGATATGCTTGAAACCATGTATGACTTTAAGGGCATTGGTTTGGCTGCGCCACAAGTTGGGCGTCTTGATCGTTTACTGGTTATAGATACTCGTCAAAAAGGTGATGATGATAGATATAAACTGGATGATATGACAGAGCTTGAGCAAAAAGTGGAACAGCCTTTAATTGTATTCAATCCTGAAATTACTTTTAAAGAGGGTAAAACAACTTATGATGAAGGATGTTTAAGTATACCAAGCTATTATGAAACTGTTGAGCGTTTTGAATTAATTGAGCTTGAAGGCCTAAACCAAAAAGGTGAAAAAATTAAATTTAAAACTGATGGCTTGTTATCTATATGCATACAGCATGAGATAGATCATTTAGATGGTAAATTATTTATTGATAGGCTGAGTGTGATTAAATCTGGACGAATAAAAAAACAAATTAAAAAACACGGATATCCAGAAAGAAAAACAGAACAAGAAAGTGAAAGTGAGCAATAAGTGAGTGTAGTAAGAGTCGCTTTTATGGGAACTCCAGAATTTGCGGAGTATCATTTAAAACAATTGTATGCAGACCCACATTACCAAGTGGTGGGGGTGGTTTCGCAACCCGACAGAAAGCAAGGACGTAAATTAAAATTAACACCAAGCCCTGTTAAGAAATTAGCTCTGGAGCATGAGACGCCAGTTATTACTCCTGACAAATTTAATAATACTGAAGTTTTTGATACTGTAGCTAGCTGGCGCCCGGAAGTGATTATTGTAGTTGCCTACGGACAAATTATTTCTTCTAAGTTTTTAAAAATGTTTGATCAAAGAGTTGTAAATGTACATGCTAGCTTATTACCGAGGTGGCGAGGGGCTGCACCTATTCAGCGCTCAATTATTGAAGGTGACATAGAGACTGGCGTTTGTTTGCAAGTCATGAAGAAAAAGCTAGACGCCGGTGATGTTATTGGTGAGCGTAAAATATCTATTTCGGATGATATCAATGCAATTGAGCTACATGATAAGTTAAAAGTTTTAGGGGCCGATCTACTTTATGTTGAGCTGATGGATTACATCAGAGGAAACCTAACCCCAGTAAAACAAGATGAGCAATATATTACTTATGCTGAAAAGCTTTTGAAATCAGAATCATTAATTGATTGGAAGCTTCCTGCTAAAAAAATTCATAATTTAATCAGAGGTATGCAGTTAGGCCCCGGAACTTATTCATTATTTCAAGGGTCTAAATTTAAAATCCACAAAACCACTGTTGTTAGTGTTGAGTCTGATGGTCCAGGCTATGTTATGGCTTCTGAGCCTAATGAACTATTAATTGGTTGTGGTGAAAATGCTTTAAAAATTTTAATGATACAACCAGAGTCAAGATCTCGAATGGAAACTTCAGAGTTTTTAAAAGGTCATCCAATTCAAAAAGGAGAAATATTCGGTGAGTAAACCATTTATTATTGCACCAAGTATCTTATCAGCCGATTTCTCTAAATTGGCTGAGGAAATAAAAGCAGTGGAAAAGGCGGGAGCTGATTGGATACATGTGGATGTTATGGACGGTCATTTTGTTCCTAATTTAACAATAGGTGCACCAGTTGTTAATAGTATCCGCCCAATAACTAAAGCTCAGCTTGATGTGCATTTGATGATTGATTATCCAGAAAAATATTTAGATGATTTTTTAGCAGCCGGTGCAGACATAATTACAATTCATATTGAATCTACAACTAAAGCTGCTGAGTGCATACAATTAATTAAAGAGTCTGGAGCAAAAGCTGGAATCACATTAAAGCCAGGAACGGCATTGTCAGATATTAAAAAATATTTACCAAGTGTTGATCTTGTCCTTGTTATGACTGTGGAGCCAGGGTTTGGCGGTCAAAGCTTTATGGATGATCAGGTCGCAAAAATTGATGAATTAAAAAAACTACGTGAAGAAAATAATTATAATTATTTAATTGAAGTAGATGGTGGTGTGAATGCTGCTACAGTTGCAAAGTGTAAAAATGCTGATGTGCTAGTGGCTGGAAGTTTTGTATTTAAAAATGATTACGCACAATCCATTAAAACTTTAAAAGAGGCTAAGTAATAAATGAAAGTTTTTAAATTAACAGGACATGATGTAAAACTAGAAAATGTATGGTCGGTGGCTCATCGTAATAACAAAGTGGAGCTTTGTGATTCGGCCAGAAAAAAGATTGTTGAATCAAGAGACTATATTGAGGGAAGAATTAAAAATGGTGACACCATGTATGGCGTCAATACGGGCTTTGGTTTGTTTAGTAATGTAAATATATCTCAAGAAGATATTGAAAAGTTACAGGTAAATCTAATACGCTCGCACTCTGTGGGGGTCGGAGAGCCATTTACTCCTCAAGAAACTCGCGCCATTATGTACCTAAGAGCCAATGCCTTATCAAGAGGGCATAGCGGCTGTCGTGTTGATGTTATTGAAAAGATATTAGAGTTTTTAAATAATAATATTATTCCTGTAATTCCCAGCCAAGGAAGTGTTGGTGCCAGTGGCGACTTAGCGCCCTTATCTCACTTAGCTTTAGCATTAATTGGAGAAGGCAGAGTTTGGCAAGATGGAAAAAAGGTTCCTGTTGCTGAAGTTTTAAAAGCTAAAAAAATTAAACCATTAGTTTTACAAGCTAAGGAAGGTTTATCATTAATAAATGGTTGTCAGGTAATGACAGCTATTGGCTTGCTTTACACTTATGAAGCTAGAAGGCTAGCATGGATGGTGGATTTAGCTGGAGCTATGACCCTAGAGGCTATGCGAGGAACACGCTCTGCATTTGACCCTTTAATTGCAGCAACACGCCCCCATCCTGGCGAGGCTAAGACGGCTCGTAATATGTTAAAGCTTCTTGGCGAAACTTCTCAAATTGCTGAAAGTCATGCTGATTGCGGTAATGTTCAAGATGCTTACTCGCTTAGATGTATTCCTGCCGTTCATGGAGCAGCAAAAGATACAGTGGTTTCCACTTTAAAAACTTTAGAAATCGAAGCCAACTCTAGTACAGACAACCCTTTAGTCTTTTCAAAGGAAGGTAAAATATTATCTTGTGGTAACTTTCACGGAGAACCAGTGGCTTTTTCATTAGACTACTTGTGCATAGCTATGAGTGCCATGGCTAGTATTTCGGAGTGTCGAATTGAAAAACTAATAAACCCGGCGATGAGTCAGCTTCCTGCCTTTTTAGCTCCTGATGGTGGTTTAAATAGCGGTATGATGATTGTGCAAGTGGCTGCGGCCTCACTTGTGAGTGAAAATAAAATTTTATCACACCCTGCCTCCGTTGACAGTATCCCAACCTCTGCTGATAAAGAAGATCATGTGAGTATGGGAACAATCGCTGCAAGAAAGTTAGGGAAAATTATTAAAAATGCAGAAAATATTGTTGCCATGGAAATACTATGCGCAATGCAGGCGCTGGGGTTCTTAAAGCCTTTAAAAGCTAGTGCTGCTGTGGCTGCTGTTTACGACTTGCTAGAGCCAATAGTTCCGTTTGCTAAAGTGGATAGAATTTTTTCAGAAGACATAGAGCTTGTTAAAAGTAAAATCAGAGATAATTCAATTGCATTAACAATTAAAAAATCAGTAGGAGACTTAGAATGGTAAGAACTATTCAACCACCAACAGGTACGAAATTAAATTGTAAAGGTTGGCAGCAAGAGGCTGCATACAGAATGATTCAACATAATCTAAGCCCTGATGTTGCTGAGGAGCCAGAAGAGCTAATTGTTTATGGTGGGCGAGGTAAAGCGGCTAGAAATTGGGAATGTTTTGATAAAATTTTAAAAGCGCTTACTGAAATTGAAAACGATGAAACATTACTTGTGCAGTCTGGTAAACCAATTGGTATTTTAAGAACTCATGAGGACGCTCCACGTGTTTTATTGGCTAACTCTAACCTGGTTCCTAATTGGGCGAACTGGGATGTGTTTGATGAGTTAGATAAAAAAGGTTTGATGATGTATGGCCAAATGACGGCTGGTTCTTGGATATACATTGGAACTCAAGGGATTATACAAGGAACTTATGAAACATTTGTTGAAGCCGGTCGTCAGCACTTTGGTGGTAGTTTAAAGGGGAGAACTATATTAACCGCTGGTTTAGGCGGAATGGGTGGTGCGCAACCACTGGCTGGTGTTTTTGCTGGTGCTGCTGTTTTAGCTGTTGATGTTGATCCTCATAGAATAAGCCGCCGTTTAGAAACGGGTTATGTCGATGAGCTCGCGGACACATTAGAAGAGGCCGTTAAAAAAGTGGAAGAGTATAAAGCTGCTGGAGTGGCTAAGTCCGTGGCTTACTGTGGAAATATGTCAGAAGTGATTCATGAACTTATCAAGTTAGGTTTTAAACCTGATATTTTAACTGATCAAACTTCTGCTCATGACCCATTAAAGGGCTATATTCCAGAGGGCTATACTTTAGAAGCAGCAGAACAGTTGCGAAATAATGATCCACAAAAACATATGGAGCTTGCAAAGCAATCAATGGCTAAGCATGTAAAAGGCATGCTTGCAATGCAGTCTTCTGGCGCAATCACCTTTGACTATGGCAATAATATTCGGGCCATGGCTCAATCTGTTGGTGTGGAGGATGCATTTAACATTAAAGGCTTTGTTCCTGAGTATATTAGGCCTCTTTTTTGTCGTGGGAACGGTCCATTCAGATGGGTTGCTCTGTCTGGAGACCCAGAAGATATTAAAGTGACCGATGATGCAATAAGAGAGTTATTTCCGCATAAGAAAGACTTATTAAATTGGCTTGATATGGCACAAGAACGAATTCAATTTCAAGGTTTGCCATCAAGAATTTGTTGGTTAGAGTATGGTGAAAGAGCACTTGCTGGTGCAAAATTTAATGAGCTAGTAAGGGATGGTAAAGTAAAAGCTCCAATAGTTATTGGTCGTGATCATTTAGACTGTGGCTCTGTGGCTTCTCCTAACCGTGAAACTGAGGCTATGAAAGATGGCTCTGATGCTGTTGCAGATTGGCCAATCTTAAATGCAATGGCAAATGTAGCTAGTGGTGCAACTTGGGTGAGTCTGCATCATGGAGGCGGAGTAGGAATGGGTTATAGCATTCATGCCGGCCAGGTGATTGTTGCTGATGGAACGGATGCTGCTGCTAAACGTTTAGAGCGTGTTCTTACCACTGACCCTGCAATGGGTTTGTTTCGACATATTGATGCAGGTTATGAGTCCTCAGTAAAAATGGCTAAAGAAAAGGG
>CALLBC010000104.1 GCA_938001965.1 uncultured Bdellovibrionales bacterium
CATCAGCAGGTTGATATAAAAACTCGGGTGCATCGGCAAATACCGGCAACGACATAAATAAAATAATAATTCCAGTAATTAACTTCATAGTTCTCCCCTTTATGAAATTTATTTGTACTGAAATTATATTATAAATAATTAATATAATTAAACTTTACATTTAAAAAACTAGACTGCACATAAGGATTCAAACTATTCGTGTTTATACTTAACCAATAAAAAGCTATTATTTTAAACAAAATTTATAATTTTTAAAAAAAATTTATTTAATTTTAAATTTAAAAACTACTGATTTATCTTTTATCTGGCTACCCGCTTTCATGTCAGTTTTTTTAGCACATGAATAAAAATGATCACCTTGAATAAAGAAATCGCCAATGGGTTGATAGTGCCATTCACCACTTTTATCTTTGATGGTGGTTTTAAACCAACTTGCGCGTATTGGTTTTTCTTTATTTAATTTATTTAAACCGATTGTTTGGATAGTGCCCCAGTTATTGATCCACAAAGTATCATCAGCAAAAATAGTTCTCGCCACTCTAACTAAAACACCTGAAGTCCTTTTATTATAAGGATAGCTAAAAACTTGATTGGTAAATAAATCTACTTTTTTGAATCCATTAAACGGGAAAGTCTTTCTTTTAGGCATGGATAAGTTATCAACACCCACTAGAAGTGAAGTATTATTAGCAACCGAAATACTAACAGCAATGGATAAATGCCCATCATCTTGCATTAGCCCAAGATCAATATTACTAATCTCTTCTGTAACTAAGTCTACTTTTGTCACACCCATTGTTCCATTGGCAATATAAACAATGTTATTCATTAAGGCCATGCTATAGGCATGGTCATTTTTTCCAAAAGACAATGGTTTTGGAATGTTAATTTTAATAGACTCTGTTTCGTTTAAACTTTGTAATAGTAAGTGATCTTTAAACAATAATAATAGCTGCTCATCACTAACGGCGATCATATCTTTAATAGGCCTTCTGTAACTGGCTACTTTTATAGCTTTAGAATTAGCTTCTTTTTTATTCATAGTTACAGTGTAATTGCTAAAATTAGAATTGAGATCTTTCATAGCAGTAAACAAATAGTTTTTACTTTCAGAAAATACAGGCCTGGTGGTTACATAGCCCTGCCTTACTTCGTCAGTTCCTGGCAATTTAACTAATTGAGACTTAATAGTTTTAGAACATATTTTTTCAAAGCTAGAACTGTTTAATAAATCATCAACTCCATTGGCTAGAGATGGAATATAAATAGTAATTAGTAAAATTGATAATAAAACCTTCATGTTGTCTCCTTAGCTTATATGTGCAGCAAACACCTCTAAAATTTAACTCTTAGTCCAGCTTTTTACAAACCTAAAGTCCTAGGTTTTAAAGCAATTTATAGACCTTAATAACTATATAAGACTCAAAGTGTTATTATAAATTGATTATTAGTTTTCGGCGTATGATAATAGATACTTATGAGTCTTGAAGATGAAAATATAGAACTCTCTAAAGCAGATTTATCCACGGTTGACCCTGAAGGTCGTCCCGCCAGTGGCCTAAGAAGAAAAATATATATTATAATTTTTGAAGCAGAAACCTATTTAGGTCGCTTATTTGATTTAGTCTTGATGTGGGCTATCGTAATTAGTGTTGTACAGGTCATTTTAGAAAGTGAAAAATCTATTAGTCAAAATTTTGCTGAAACATTATTTTATGCCGAGTGGGCACTCACAATCTTTTTTACAATTGAGTATGTACTAAGACTTTATGTCTCCAGAAAGCCACTTCGTTATGCCAAAAGTTTTTTTGGTGTTGTTGACCTCTTATCAATACTACCAACATATATAAGTTTAATTATCCCAGGAACACATTATTTAATGGTGATCAGAGCTCTTAGGCTATTAAGAATTTTTAGAATACTCAAGCTTGCACGCTTTACCTCTGCCGCAAGAGTTCTTCTTACAGCAATGGCTGCCAGTCGTTATAAAATTTTTGTATTTTTAGGTGTAGTTATGTCTTGTGTGCTAATCCTCGGCACTTGTATGTATATTGTTGAAGGAAGTGTTCAAGAAGGCTTTGCCAGCATTCCAAGAAGTATGTATTGGGCTATTGTGACTATGACCACAGTTGGCTATGGAGATATTGTTCCCGCAACTACGTTTGGTAAGTTTATCGCCTCTATTATGATGTTACTTGGTTACGCAATTATTGCTGTACCCACAGGGATTGTAACTAACGAATTAGTCACTGCAGAAAAAACATCTGAAAAACAATGCATCCGATGTCAGAGAAATATTTTACTTGTTTCTAATTACTGCTCTTTTTGTGGTCAACAAACATAGCTAACCACGCTTTAAAGATTGAATAACTTGATCTAACTTGCCTAAAAATTTTGATCGATCTGCTTTTGTCATAGCGCTGGGTCCACCTTTTGTATCACCAAGATTTCTTAGATGAGCACTAATCTCTCGACCAGCCAAGGCACTACCAATATTCTCCTCATCAAGCTCATTACCCTTTTGACCAACCACTCTTGCTTTTTTCTTAACAGCACGGTCTGCCAATAAAAGATCAGATGTTACTAAAATATCACCTTCAGATATATTATCAGCAATCCAGTCATCAGCAGCATCAAAACCTTCAGACACCACCTCCATCTGAATATTAATATCCAATGGCACATTTAAGTATTGGTTTGCCACAACAATGACTTTTAATTTATATCGGCCAGCAACTTTGAATATTTCTTTTTTGACTGAACAACTATCACCGTCCACATATATTTTCATAAATTAAACACCCTTATACAACCTAAGTATATATTTAAAGTGTAATTATACAATTAATTAAAATACACCCCCAAACTTTATTTACAAAAAACTTGGGGGCTTTTAACTAAGACTCTTTTAATTCTAGCAAGAGCTCTTCTAGTAGTTTAACGTTACTTGTATTTAATATTATTGAATCGTTGCCAATAATTTTTTTAATGGATGGTACCATTAAAACTTTATTATTAAATACTACTGCAAGTTTTGTATTATAGTATTTCCTTGTAATGTCAGCTAATGCTTTATTTTCTTTTTTACCTAACACCAGTTTAATACTTAATTCACTGTTTCCCAATGATTGATACTTAAAATTCTCAATTGTTAAAGCTGGTTTTTTAGTCAGCGGAATATAACTTTTCCCATCTAAAAATAAACCGTCTTTAATTAATGTTTTACTTAATTTAACAGGGAAAAATTCAAATTTAGATTTTTTAGCCTGTGTTAGTTTTGTAGAATTTTGATATTCTTTAGCAAAGCTACTTGGAATATTGATTAAAGTAGATGCCATTAAAGATAATACTATGCCTTTAGTTTTCATGTGAAAACTCCTTTATAAAATATTTATTAAAAAAATTATGTTTTAGTTAATATTTTTAGGCTAAAGGTGGCCCACGAGCCTTTAAGGAACTAATTAACTGTTCAAAGTATATTAAATCATAGAATAATGATTTAGAATTAATATTAATTAATTTAACTTTAAGGTTTGCACTAACCAGGCCATCTAAGTCCTCAGAGTCTATACTATTAACATCTATGACTTTTCCAAAAACTTTAATGCTATTAGAATCACAGCTTAACTTTGAATTAACTTTACTTGTAGCCTGACTACAAACAAAACAGGCCATAAGCAGTATCAGAACTGATATCTTAGATTTTATATTTAAATTTACGCTTTCAACGGCCATAATTGAAATATGGGTACGTAATTAGTGATGTCAATATTTGATGGAAAGAATTAGCTATTAAATGCTAATTCTTTATTAAATCCAATGCATTAGGGTTAAATAGTATTCTGTAGAATCTTAGCTCTTTTTAATTTTAATTCAGCCTCAATAAGATCTAAAATATCATTAGCTTCAGATATTAATTTTATCTTAAATAAGACTTTATCACTCCACATTTCAACTTTCGGATTATCAGTTATTTTACTAAGAAGCCCTTCTAAAGATTGGCTATACTCTTCTAATGTTGCAATATCATTTTTTAAGGCAAGATCATCAGCACTGTCCTCAGCGTACATCTCATCTAAAAAAACTGTTGCCTCAGAAATCACTTTTTGTAACTGAGCCTCATCACCACTCAATTGAGTTGTTAAAATTCCTAACCTTTTTCTTTTTTCTTCTTCCTCAATCTTTAATAATGCTTTCTCTGCTTTGACAGCATTCGCTAATGTCCTACGGTATGAAACAAACCAATTCGTATTATGACCACCATAAATTGTTAGATTGTAATTATCCGCATCAAGCTGAATTAATTCATCGTAAACACTTTCAAGTCTATTTACCTTAATAAGGTAACTATCTAATTCATCATCACTCCAACTTAAATCAGGGTTGTTGTTACTTAAATCATCGGCTAAATCATTATACTCTTCTACTAAATTATCAGCTTTTTTTTCTAATTTTTCCTCGTCAGTTTCTCCACAAGAAATAAGAGTTATTGAAAGTAAAGTGATCATTAAAACATGTAGTAACTTAGCGCCCATTAATAGTTCTCCTAATTATAAATTTATAATAGATTTTGCAATTAAAGGACCAAGCCTATGATGACCTGTTTGATCTGACCGGAATTTAATTACAATTAATCATAATTAGTGAACAGCTAAGGAAATATTTACAAACACTAAGACTTGTTAATAGCGCCAAAGGCAATCTGTTAAATGCCTGAAATTACTACCTTAAGGCGTAGGCTTGAGCACAAAGCTCATAGCTTCCTTTTGAGTACCCAGCCTTAAAAGCTTGAAGCCTTTGGGCTGAAGTTCCGTGAGTGAAAGAGTCCACATTAACCCCTCTGCCAGAGCGGCGCTGTAAACGGTCATCTCCAATGGCCGCAGCAGCATTAAAGGCTTCTTCAAGATCACCCGAGTCAATGACCGCTTTGGCATCTTGTGTCTGCCTAGCCCACATGCCTGCAAAGCAATCCGCTTGAAGCTCTACAATCACTGATACTTTATTTCTATCAGCCGTACCCATTCTTGCTTGAAGCTTTCGTGAGTGTTTATTTACACCAGTTATATTTTGAACATGATGACCAACTTCGTGAGCAATAACATAGGCTCTCGCAAAGTCACCACCAGCCCCTAATGATTTATCGAGCTCATTGAAAAAACTTAAATCTAGATAAATTTTAGAGTCGCCTGGGCAATAAAATGGGCCAGAGGCGCTACTAGCAACTCCACAAGCAGACTGTACACGACTTCTAAATAATACCATTTGAGGTTCAATATACCTTGCACCTTTAGAACTAAAAATTTTATTCCAAACATCTTCAGTGTCAGCAAGAACTACTGATGAAAACTCTTTTAATTGATCGTCGTGAGCTTCTGAGATAACAGGTGAACTAGTGCGCCCTTGCTGAAGCGTAGTACCAGCATTTTGCAATAAAAATGGTAATGGATTGCCACCCATCATATATATAAAAGCACCACCAACTAATAACCCAACTATACCAACGCCACCACGACCTGCCACGCGGCTACGACGCCTGTCTTGTACATTATCACTTGTTCTACGACCTTTCCATCTCATGTAAATAACTCCGTTTCTAAATTATTAACAAAGAATCTATACTCGCTTTCAATATACCAGTCAGTTAAAAATGATAGGGAAAAAACTAATTAATTATTTTTATTTCTGACCTCAAAATTAGAGGCTATTTACCTTTTATTACTGTTAGACAATAAAAAAACTACAATATAGTATCCAAATAAATATTGATTAAAACCTTAAAATAGGAGCTTACAGTGAATACAGAAATTAATGATGAAATATGTAAACTTGAGAAACAATTAAGTGATGTTCAGTCAAAACTTACTGAGCTCCACCAAAAAAAGACTCCTGAAGAAGTTACTAACTATGAATTTGACGGAATTAGCGGAAAAACAAATTTACTTGAGCTTTTTGGCGACAAAGAAGAGTTAATTGTTATTCATAATATGGGTCCAAGCTGCCCTTATTGCACATTGTGGGCCGATGGCTTTAACGGCTTTAGTGATCACTTTCAAAGCCGTGCTGCATTTGCCCTTACTGCTCCTACTGACTTTAAATCACTAAGCACTTTTGCTGATAAGCGTGGCTGGAGATTCCCTTACTATTCAACTATTACAACAAAGTTCCAAGAAGACATGGGAGTTTGTAAAAAAGATGACAATAACGAAGCCTCAATGTGGCCTGCTGTAAGTACTTTCTTTAAAAAAGATAATAAGATCTTTAGACAAACATCGGCTGGTTTTGGGCCTGGTGATCTTTATTGTAGTATATGGCACTTTTTTAATTTACTACCTAAAAGTGAAAAAGGCTGGAACCCTAAATTTAGTTATAACTAAAAAGAGTATATGGTTAACATAAAACATTTATCGGTATCAGTTAATAACCCTGAAAGAGCAGCTAAAATCTTAGCTGAAATTACTTGTGGTGAAGTTCAAAGCTTCACCTCAAGAAGTATGAGTGGAGCGTGGGTATGCATATGGGATGAAGCCACAAATCATTTAATTGAATTCCTACCTAAAAGTTACTTAATGTTTAATGCTGAATTTGGAGCTGATTTTAAATTAATGGATACACCACAAAATTATAACTCCACTCACTTTTTACTAGAAACTGACACTTCCTTAAGTAAAATAAAATCCATTGCTGATAAATATGATTGTGATCATAAGTTTAGAGAGAAGTTTGGCGGCCCCTTATACGATGTGTGGATAGAAGAGCAATTTTTAATTGAGTTTGTATCTGAAGAAATTAAAAATTTAAATAAATAAGATCCCTAGACTATTCCCTAAAAACAAGGTACTTACCAACTTCACACTTTCACGCTGGAATATATGCCAATTAACTTTTCGGATCTAAAACTTGAGCCTTGTATCCAAAAATCACTTAAAGAGCTTGGATATAAATCACCCACACCTATTCAAGAAAAAACTATTCCATTAGCACTGGCTGGCAATGATATTCTTGGCATTGCCCAGACTGGAACAGGAAAAACAGCTTCATTTTGTTTACCAATCATTAATCATATTTATAACGGCAGCAGAAACTTGTCTGCCTATTCACCAAAAGCACTTATCCTTACTCCTACTCGTGAACTCGCTATTCAAATTCATAAAAGCTACGATGGCTATTGTAAGGGTACAAAGCAAAAATGCACTTCTATTTTTGGCGGAGTTAAGCAAGGCCGACAGGTTAGTACGCTAAAATCAGGAGTTCACACCTTAGTTGCAACTCCTGGGCGACTGCTTGATCTCATGAGCCAAAATTTATTACGCCTTGGCCATATAGAGTTTTTTGTACTCGACGAAGCCGACAGAATGCTTGACATGGGTTTTATGCCAGACATTAAAAAAGTTGTGAGTCGATTACCTAAAAAAAGACATAATATGTTTTTTTCAGCAACCATGCCTAATGAAATTCAAAAACTAGCTAATACTATTTTATATAAACCAAAAAAAGTAGAAATCACACCACAAGCAACAACTGTTAAAAAAATTGATCAGTCAGTTATGTTTGTTGATAAATCAAAAAAACTATCATTACTCACACACTTACTTAAAAATGAAGACTACAAAAAAACTTTAGTCTTTGTAGAGATGAAATACCTAGCTAATCGAATTGCCAAAAAACTAGAAGCCAGTGGTATCCCCACAGCTGTTATCCATGGCAATAAATCACAATCGGCAAGGCAAAGAGCTATTCAAGATTTCGCTAGCAATAAAGTAAATGTAATGCTAGCCACTGACATAGCATCACGAGGTATTGATATCGATGGGATTACACATGTTATTAATTATCAGCTCTCAAATTTAGCTGAAAGTTATGTGCACAGAATTGGCAGGACTGCCCGCGCTGGCGCAAAAGGAATGGCTGTTTCATTAGTTACAGCTGATGAAAAAAGCTTCCTTGTAAATGTTGAAAAAGTTACCAATCAAAAAATACCCATCAATTTAGACCAACCCTATCACTCGCAAGCGGCTCAAGATGCCTCCGTTGTTAAAGTTGGAAAAGCAAAAGCAAAAATTGAAAGTGAGCGTAAAAAAGAAGCTCGTTCCTCACGTGGCCATAACAAAAGAGGCAATAGCAAACGTAATTCCAAGAAAAAATCACATAAAAAAACTACATCGAAAAAAGTTACCTCAAAGTCTAATAAAAAGCGTTTTGCAAAAAGTAAAAATTAAGCCCTGCCAGGTAAAGAAAAAAGAGGATGAATGCCCTCATTGTGGTAAAAATATCCACAAGAACCATAAAAAACTAGCTTAAGTTTTGCATCTTAGGTGATGAGAGGGTGTTAAATTCGATCTCATATTAGCGCAGCATACTAAAAAGTGACTCTTTAGTTTTATTATGTATTATAAAGTCATGAAACTTAAAGACTCTTCATATAATTATGGCACATTTATTAAATTTCTTGTTAAAGGTGTTTTAATAATGGTGACTATTACCTTAATAATTATTGGGTACTTTGAATATATTCACTAAAAATTATTTACACCCAAAAAGTTAATTACACTTAATAATCGTATTTATTTAAGAATTCATTTACATTTTTTAAAACAAGTTTTGGCTTTTCTTGCAAGCTTGCATGGGAACAGCCCTTAAGAATTTTTAGCTCACTCCCCTCAACTAGCTTACTATACTTTTTAGTTGTTTTTGGTGTGGACTCGTCAAATTCACCACATAAAAAAAGTGTCGGTACTTTAATTTTCTTTAAGCTCTGCACTTTATTATAATTTTTAAGTGTTCCTGTTGGGTAAAATTCTGATGGCCCCCACATATATTGATAAATTTTCTTTCCACCTAAATTTTTACCTTTACCTTTTTTTATGGATTCCATTAAGACTTTTTTATTCCGTAGAACATGCTTTAAATAATAAGCTAACATAGACTCCTCATATACTTTTGAGTCAGTCGCACCAATTTCATGACAATATTTGATGACCTTCCTGTGTTTAGAGCTCATTTTAGAAATTAATAAGTTTGAATCTTTAACCCAGTCTTTTGCCGAAAACATGGGAGATCTAAATATCATAGATTTGACCCCTTTGCCCTTAGAGTGAAGGTAATACTCAAGCGCAAGAGTTGTTCCCCATGATCCACCACCTAAGTGAAATTCTTGCAAACCCCATTTTTTTACTAATAGCTCTAACTCTTTAACAAAAGTTTTAATATTCCATTTTTTTTGCGTTGTTAAAGAACTTTTTCCACAACCTAGTTGATCATAAATGTATACTGGGCGTTCAGTGGGTAATTTAAAAAATGGTTCATTGCTTTTTAAAGTTCCACCTGGTCCACCATGTAAAAATACTAGTGGTATTTTTTTTGATCTCTTTCCTGACACTTTATAATAAGTTTCCCCTAATTTATGTTTTATATATGGCATCGGCTCTCCGTATAAAATAAAATTGGTCCAATATAACTTTAATTCGTCAATTTTAAAATATTATAAATCTATTTTTTTACTTGTTGGGTCGTATTTATGATTCCTAATGACAAAACTAAGAAATCATTGGATATTAGCCCAATGTACAAGCTAAGAGATTATCAACAAACAGCTGTAGATAACACAATTAATTATTTTAAAAAAAAACGAGACCCAGCAGTTATTGTTTTGCCAACTGGGGCCGGGAAGAGCCTAGTTATAGCTGAACTTGCTAAGGTTGCAAAAGGACGAGTATTAGTTCTAGCCCATGTTAAAGAACTTGTAGAGCAAAACCACTCTAAATATGAAAGCTACAACTTACAAGCAGGTATCTATTCTGCTGGGCTAAACAAAAAAGACAGCACACAAAAAGTAATTTTTGGTAGCATTCAATCAGTTGCCAATGCTGATGATTCATTTTTCAATAACTTTACATTACTAATTATTGATGAATGTCATCGTGTGAGCTTAGAAGCTGAATCCCAGTACGCTTCAGTCATAAAGAAATTAAAAAGTAACAATAGTGGCCTTTGCGTACTAGGGCTAACAGCAACTCCTTATCGACTAGGTTTAGGGTGGATATATAATTATAGCTTTGAAGGCGTTGTACAAACTAATGAACCAAGGTTTTTTAAACATTGCGTATATGAGCTTTCTTTAAAGTACATGATCAAAAACAAGTACCTCACACCACCAGTCACTGTGGATATTCCTGTGACATGTTACGACTTCTCAGAACTCAATCAAAATGAAAAAACATTTTCAAAATCACAAATTGAAGAAATACTAAAACAACAAAGAAGACTCACACCCCTCATTGTTAAAAATATTATAGATATCACTGAAAAATATAATCGTTCAGGAGTAATGATTTTTAGTAGTACTGTTAAGCATGCTAATGAAATTATAGATTGCCTACCAAAAGAGGACAGTAAACTCATACTAGGCGATACCGACGAAAATACTAGAAATCAAATCATTGAAGATTTTAAAAATAAAAAATTTAAGTATTTAGTGAATGTTTCTGTACTCACAACTGGGTTTGATGCACCACATGTGGATGTGATAGCAATTCTCAGACCTACGGAGTCTGTGAGCTTATATCAACAAATTATTGGTCGTGGTTTACGGTTAGCTGATAATAAAAAAGAATGCTTTATTCTTGATTACACAGGAATGGGCTATGATATTTATAGCCCAACAATTAAAGATAAAAAAACTACCCCTGAATCAGTGGCTGTTGTAGTCCCCTGCCCAGAGTGTGGCTTCGATAATAACTTTTGGGGACTTACTGATCATGATGGAATTATGATTGAACATTATGGCCGTAAATGCCGTGGCGGGGTTTTAGACCCTGAAACCTATGAACTCAAACCCTGTGGCTATAGGTTTCGCTTTAAAATATGTAATCAATGTGACAGTCAAAATGATATAACAGCTCGTGAATGCACTGAATGTGGAAACACTCTAATTGATGCCGATGCAAAGCTAAAACAGGCTAAATTATCTAAGAACGCCCATGTACTAACCCCAGACAGTATTGAAATGCTTGAAAGACATGATAAGAACGGGAACCCTTTTTTAGAAGTTAAATATTATGACTTCAATAGTGACTACTTATCAGAGATTCACTATTTGAATAATCAGTCAGCTATTAAAAAATTTAACATTAACTTTTTACGATCACACATGAAAAAACCTGAGTTAAGGCTGGATATTAAATCTGTAAGGCAAATTGTTGAGGCGCAAAGCTATTTAAGAATGCCATCCTTTGTTATTGGCCGAAAACAAGGTAAATTTTGGCGAATTACTGAAAAAATATTTATTGAAGAGCTTTCTTCTCGAAATATTAAAAAATATTAGGGCCTTCCCATAACCTCTGGATAAATTTTTTTAAAACTTCTTCTTTGCTTTGACTAGAGTGCACTTACGGCAGCATCGCGTCTTCGCACTCTGTCACCCTTCAGGTGAACACAGCGCGGATACGCGAAGCGCGACGCGATACTCAAGCCAAAGCAAAGAAGAAGTTTTAAAAAAATTTATCCAGAAATTTGAAATATATGTTATATTAAGCTTCAATTTTAGCTAAAGGTTATTAAATGGATCCTCTTGAAGGAAAAACATTAGAGTATATACTTAATGAATTGGTTAGGGAGCTTGGTTTTGAAAAAATGGGTTCAATAATTAATATCCGCTGCTTCAATAATGACCCAAGTATTAAATCAAGTTTAAAGTTTTTGCGTAAAACTCCATGGGCAAGAACTAAGGTTGAAAACCTGTACTTATCAGACGTTCTAAAACTGGATTAGATGTTAAGAGTATAACAATGAGATTATTAAAAAAATTTATTCCTGACAATATAACAAATGCACAAATCAATGGAAAAATACAAAAACAGTTTTCTACGCGAGCAATTGTTCTTAATGGAAATGAAATTTTATTGCTATATACTAAGCGCTATGACGACTATAGTCTTCCTGGTGGAAAACTTGATCCTAATGAAGATATTATCGAGGGGTTAAAGCGTGAGCTAAACGAAGAAACTGGGGCAGTCAATATACATAATATTCAAGAGTTTGGTGCCTTTGAAGAACTCCGAAAATCTTATGACAAAAATTATGATACTGTACACTTAGTCTCCTATTGTTACTCCTGTAGTATCGACTCCAAGCTTGGAGAAACAAAGTTTGAAGCCTATGAAATAAAAAATGGAATGAAAGTTGAATGGATTAATATTGACAAAGCCATTCAACACAATAAAAACACTCTCGCTAATAGCCCTAGTAAAGGCCTGTCCGTAGAAAGAGAAATTTTTTTACTAGAGCTTATCAAGAAAGAGTTAATTTAATTATTCACAAAACTCACCTGCTTCTTTACCTAAACATAAAGACATTTGACTAATTACAGAATTACTTTGCTCTAAATATCCTGCGATACTTTCCACAGAAACCCATATTGGTTTAACATCAAAGCCTGCTGGCTGATCATCAAACTTTGTATTCTTACCAGAACCTACTCCAAAACCTACCCCAAAAATCATCTCTTTTTTACTCAACTTTGATATTGTTGGAAGGTAATTATTATTTTTTAAATATCTTTGCGCTGATGTTCTTGTGATTTTTTTATTATAACCTTGCAACTGCATTTGAGCTGCGGCGACAATTTCTAATAGCCATTGGTTAGAGTTTTGATAAATTGGACCTGTTTTTTCAATTAATGAAAATGGATATGCTATCTTATTATAACGACGCTCATGCAAAGAGTCTCTTAACCCTGAGTTTAACACATTTTTAATTTGTATCTGTAATTCTTTTGATGGGATAATCACTTCTGTATTATATAAATATTCTGCATTGTGACCTAAAGATTTATCTTGAAAAAACGCAAGTAAACTTTGCCTATACAAATCGGAAGTTGGGCCAGCACAAGTATTTAGCTGATGATCAAAGTACCAACCTTCATCTGTTTTTATTGCAATCCCGGCGTGAGTATACTGAATTTTCCAGTCCCTACCATTAGGGTAAGTAAATTTTCTATCTGAAAGCTTACTGCCAGTTCTACCAATAATTGCAAGCTCTGCTCCGCTGCTTTCTAGTACATCTAAAAGCTTAAATGCCATCTCAATTTCTCTTGGAGTTCTAATTCCTCTATCTTGTAATTGTGTAGCTTTTTGCTCTGGTGATAATTCTTTAATACAATTACTTCTATTATCTTGTCCTGCGTTGGCAGATAAAGAAAAAGTAAAGATTGATAATACAAGTAATTTTAGTAAAGAATTTTTGATTGTGCTCTTCATAATGATCTCCAATATTTAGTTAAAAAAGAAAAGGCGCACCCCCTTAGGATGGGCACGCCTATCATGTGATATTAGTTAAACTTTGGCGTATAAGTAATTGCTTCTCCAACCTCTGTTAAAACAACACCAACGATATGTAAGCTTCCACCAACAGCGTTACCTACTAAATGTGCAGCTGCACCTGAAGCTTCTAGTGCATAACCTGGAGCTTGTAATGTATAACCAATAATTTGACCACCAAACTCAAGAGTACTAACAACTAACTTTCCGCCTTCTTTCATAAGTTCAGCAGCTAAACCACCAAATTCTTTACCCATTTTAATTGTAAACTGAACTGACCCGTCAGCAGTATTTAGTGAAGCTTCTCCAACAGTTGTTACAACGACTGAAGCTTTTTGAGCGACTATTTCAGAGGCTTGTAAAGTAATTTCAGCAGTTTGACCAACAATTTTAACAGCTTTAATTGTTAATTCTTTTGAAGCATCAATAACGGCAACACTACCTTTAACTGAAGCATGAGCGGCTGAATCTAATACAGCTAAACTAGCCTTTGCAGTCCTTACAGCTGATTTTGCAGAACCTTCAACTACTGCAACACTGCCTAAAGCACTTGCTTCTATGCCATTAACAGAAGCAATAAGACCCTTTGCAGACCCTTGAATTGCAGCTTTACTACCTTCAATTAAAGATGATGAAAAACCAATACTTGGTGCCATTGCTATTGCTAAAGTTACTATTGTGCTTGTTACTATTTTATTCATTTTGTTCTCCTTTTACTTATTAAGTATTAATAAGTTGTTTAAATAGAAAAGCCTTTAAGTATGTCTTCACATAAAAGACAAAATTAAAAACTTCATGTTTGTTTATAAAGGCATAATAATTTAATTTGTCTTTGCTCAACAGAAATGCCATTAACAACTCGTGTTAGTTTTTGTTAAGTAATTTTTTCTATCTTGTACATACCTTAGTTTTTATCTCAGGTAATTTTATTGATAATTATCAGTTGATTTCGTCAAATATGATCAATTTATTTACATGAATATCTTTCAAAAAAATTTACAATTAATTAATTTGAAGTAATTAATTATGAATCATATATTAAGGTGTGCTACTTAAACTTATCCCCCTTTTCTTTAAATATGTTTCACCAATTTTCCCTAAGTTATGTGGCTATATATCTTTTCAGTTATTTTGCCGACCACAAAACTCTAAGAGAAAAAGTAATGAAAGAGATTTTTGGCTATCTGGTGATATCATAAATCTTAGATCGAAAAGAGCAGCAAGATCCTGGGGAAGTGGGCCCACAATATGGTTACTACATGGCTGGGCTTCTAGGAGTTCAATGTTCTATAAATGTATACCACGCTTAGTAAATGCAGGATTTCAAGTTATAGCTTGGGATGCACCAGCTCATGGCGACTCACCAGGAAATAAGACTAATCTAATTAGTTATAGTGAAGCTGCTGCTGAGGACATGAAAGACTTTAATCAACCCATACATGCCATTATTGGCCATTCTTTTGGTGGAGCATCACTTGCCGTACTAAAAAACTATATGGACTTACCGTCATATTTAGTTTCTATTGGTGCACCAACTGAAGTGCCATTTATTTTTAATAGCTATAAACGCATTATAAATCTTGGTGACAAATCCTTTGAAAATTTAGTTAGCCGTGCAGAAAAAATTATTAAAAATAGTATTTCAAGTACAAGCTTAATTAATAATGACCTTAGCACAATAAGTAATATCCTTGTTCTTCATGATGAAGAGGACAAAGAAGTTCCTTTTAAACGGTTTACCAAACTAAAAGACCTCTGGTCTGGTGGAACTTT
>CALLBC010000105.1 GCA_938001965.1 uncultured Bdellovibrionales bacterium
CGGACATACGGATTTGCGAATGACATATGACTATAATGTTGCACTTTCACAGCGTCGTTCTAATAGTGTTTACCAATACCTCATTGACTCAGGTATAGACCCCAATCGACTAGAAATAGAGTTTATGAGTTATATACACCCTAATGATGACAAAATCACTACTGAAGGTCTTGCTGCTAACCGCAGAGTGGAATTTCAAGTCATTGAAGTCAGTGATAAGGGATTGAGAATTGATAGAAACTACAGAACCAAGAGGGACTATGGAAAACAAAACTAACAAAAGGAGGTATAATGAATGCTTTATTAGCTATTATAGCTATTATATTTATCTTATTTTTATATACACGCTCTAATAAAGACAATTCAGATAAATCAAATAGTAAAAAAGAGTTTTATAGTGAAGGTATACAAAAAAATCGTGGCATAGATGTTGAGTAATGTCTCAATCTGGAACTCATTATGATAAAACTTTCAATATTCACTCACATACTCTGAATGTTCAATTGCAATAATTGTTACAGACATGGAGATGAATATGACAAAGTTATTAGCCTATGCATTAATCTTATCGCTCACAGCTTGCTCCTATGGAGACCCTAACGAAGAGGCACACAAACAATACGATGCCATTTTTAGCAGTGAAGCTAGTGCTGACAGTATATACAGAGCTGCTCCAGTTATATTACAAGGAACTGTACTAGACACCAATAACAATCCCATAAATGGAGCCTCTGTCTCAATAATGAACATGGTAACAACTTCAGATAATAATGGTAAGTTTTTATTTGAAAACCTTAAGCGTATAAATTCACTAATAGTAATAAGTAAAGATGGATACTACAAAGAGGTGCGCCCAACTCATCTTCAAGTTTCTTTGGAGCAAAATTTAATCAATTTTGGGGTTGTATATCTAAAAACAAATGAAAATAATAACAGTCGCCTCCTCTTTGCTGGAGACACATCATTTGGCAGAAGACTTCTTGACCCCACGGGTACAACACCTTTTGATCAAATGCCGGTGAGCTCTCCTTTAGCAGCAATTGATGTTAATAACCCGCTAGAAGGGAGCATAAATGTTTTAAAACACATGAAATCAACTTTTGAGAATTCAGATTTTCAGGTTATTAACTTTGAATCTCCAGTAATTACAGACCCCAGCATTACTCACCCAACAAAAGATTATTCGTTTTTTACGTTGCCTGGTTCACTTGATGCCTTACACTGGCTTGGAATAGATTATATCTCTTTAGGTAATAACCATGTCTATGACTACCTTGAGCCTGGAATTGTGCAAACTCTAAACTATATAAATGAGGCGGGTTTACCAAACAGTGGTGCTGGCAAGAACACCGAAGAGGCCTTCATCCCCTATGAAACTAAAATTAAAAGTACTGACTTTTCCTTTATTTCAGTAAACACCATCTCGGGTGATAAACATGATATTAATTATGTGGCTGAAGACAATAAAGGCGGAGCAGCCGATGGGCGCTTACATAATAAGTTAGAAGAAACTATTAAATTTGCCATTAAAAAAAATCAACAACCTATAGTACAGTACCACACCGGAGACGAGTACAGTTACAAACCAAGCTCTTTTGCACACAAAAATATGACTCGCGCCATAGACCTTGGCGCCTCCATGGTGATTAGTCATCATCCACATATCGCACAAGGGTTTGAATGGTACAATGGCAAGTTTATTGCTCATAGCTTAGGAAACTTCTTGCTAGATCAACAAAGGCTAGAGACCATGCTTGGTGTTATGACAGAGGTGGATGTTGACTCTCAAGGAGATGTAAAGAACGCCACAGCTATCCCCATATACCTTGAAGATTACAGCCCACACCTAATTGCTGGAAAGTTAAATAACCATATCATCCATCGAATGAATGAAAAATCAATTAATTTAATAATGTTTGAACAAGGCGGGAGAGCCACAATATTGCAACCAGAAGAAACACCAATCCTCGAGAGACGAACTATAAGCATTAAAGTAACAATCTCTGATAAAGGGCATGAAACTATCGACTTACGTAATTATTTAAAAAATGGTGAATACTTAAGCCAATTTCCAACAACTTCAAATAGAGTTCAACTTGGTCGTGATATTATGAAACATGGTGATTTTGAAGATTATGACTTAGATTCTGACCGTTTTGAACTAAAGCGCTGGGATGTTTCAAGCGAAGACAGGCTATCATGTAGATCTGGCTCTTACAAAGGGGCTAATGGAGCCTGCTTGGTAAGAAAAGATTATAATAAATCATCAACTGTAATGGCATTTCGAAATAGTATTAGAGTTATCGGTGATGCTTTAGACACTCCAAACAAAGACCTCACCTTTTTAACTTATGTAAAAGGAAAAAACAGTGGTCCTATTAATATTTATTCGCGATACACCTCAAGTAAAGATGCTAATTTTTATGGAGAGGAAGTTTTATTTTCTAAAAATGGAGGAACTTTCGATTGGATGAAAATTACAACTGACATGAATATGCCAAAAGATGAATCTTCTGAAAAAAAGAATCCCTCCATCAATGCAAGAGCAACAAGAGTTTTTGTTCGTCACTCTCCTCCTTCACAAGGAGCAGGTATACTAATGGTTGACGAAATGGCTGTGATTTCATGGGAACCTTCAGACTTAGGTTCGGAAGTAATCAGCAACACTCTCAAGGGACCTCACCCATTAGACTTCTTAAAAATACATGGAGAGCCAGGAGAATATAATTACAATATTGAGATTAGTAAAATCGTTGGAAAAAAATAATGTAATATTTTAAGCCGCTTTTTTCTTATTTAATTGATAACCCATTCCATAAACAGACTTAATCTTAAAGTCCCAATTAGAGGTTTTTTTTCTTAAGCTGGCAATAGTTGAGTCGACCGTTCTATCAAGTACATAGGTATTTTCCCCCCATACTCTTGATAAGAGTTGATCTCTTGAAAAAACTTGGTCAACAGACTCCATAAAAAATTTTAATAATTTAAACTCAAGAGGTGATAAATCAATCTCATCTTGGTTAACTATTGTTCTTAAAGAGCCCGTGTCTAACTGTAAATTACCCACTTCACAAATCTTAGGACTTGAATTCATTGCTGTGACAAAGTTTAGTTTATTTTCTATTCTAGTTCTAAACTCCACTGGGTTAAATGGCTTTACAATATAATCTAAGGCTCCAGAGTTAAAACCCATCACCTTATCAGATACTTCTCCCTTACCACTTGTAATAATAGTTGGGATCTTAAGAGTTCCATCACTTTTCTTTAAATTCATAAGAATATCATAGCCACTGCCATCTGGTAGGACCAAGTCTAATATTACTAGGTCAAACTTATTTGCAGTTAATTGTTCTTTCGCACCCATAACTGAATTAGTAAACTGAAAGTTAGGGCTACTACCGATAGAGGCTTTAATCATCAACTCATGCTCTGGAGTGTCTTCAACTATTAATATTTTAAAATTTGCTAAATCCATTTTGTTCCACCTAAGCTACTAATTTTGAGTTTAAATAATCCATTGCTACTTCATATGACTCTTCAATGTCACCTAAGAGCTCATTAATATTATCTTTTACTTTTGATTCAGCAGAAGCTATCTCAATAACTTTAGAAATTTCAGATATTTTCTTGGCACCTAAATAAGCAGAGCCAGATTTTAAAGAATGAGCTGCTCTATGTAGAGTTTCAAAGTCTCCTACTTGAATTGCCTTGCGCATTTCACTAACTCTATTTGGAGTTTCATCTTTAAAAAGACCTACCAGATCTTCAAAGAGGTTACTTCCTTCCACTTCTTTGGATGTTTCTATAAGCTGATTTACAATACCAGTATCTATATCTTTCAATTTAACTTCCCTTTAATTGTGTACACTAGACTTATCGACTAAAACCACACAAATATTAAGCTCTGATTGATAAAAAACTGTCTCATTATTGGAATATGGTAAAACTTCCAAAATTTATGCAAATTTATGCATTTTTAAGGGTGTAAATTATTAATATGAACAAATAACAAAGGATCAAAGCATGAATAAAATTAAAACTCTATTAGTAGATGATAGTCCCATTGATAGAAGATTTTCAAAGTTTTACCTAGAAAGTATTGGGCTTGAAGTAGAAACTGCGCAGGATGGTTACGAGGCTCTTCATTTACTTGATAACAATAGGTTTGACCTTATTTTTATTGATTTAATTATGCCAAACCTTGATGGCTTTGGTCTCATTAATAGAATTAATTCGAGAGCAGAAAAAACTGATGCTTCAATTATTGTTTTAAGTTCAAAAAATAAAATCAATGATGTTGAAAAAGCTTTAAAACTGGGGATTGAAGACTACATTATTAAGCCAATTAACATTACAAAAGTTAAAAGTAAAATTAAACAAAAGTTTAGCTCCTATGACTTTAGTAAATGGCAAGAAGTTCCATTACCTCGAATTGACCAAAAAACAATCGTTACAATTAGTCATACCGCTGAGATTGTTAGCATTAGTGAAAGAAGCTTAACCTTAAAATCATCTGCAAATTTGGAGTCAAACTCACAGCTTTCTATTACGTCTAATATTTTAAACGACCTTGGGCTTAAAAACTGTGAACTACAGCTCTCATCATCATCAAAAAGTGGGCAATACTATTTTACAAAATTAAAATTTATTAATCCTTCTGCCGAACTTAGAAATAATATTCACAGGTTAATTAAAAACAATAGTACTTATGCCAATATAAAATAATTAAGTGGCTTAACTTAAGTAAGATAAAATATTACCTAAATATAGCTAAATCTTGCCAATTTCATAAAATAACTCTCCAAATTTTGAGTTACTCATATTTTATAAGTGGTAAAATTCTAGCGGTGAGCGAATCGCAAGAAGCTCTTTTTAAATTCGAGGATATAAATATTTAGGTAGAGTTACTTAATATCTATTTCTTAAGCCATTTAGAAATAGCCTCTAGTAAATCTTGCTCAAGTATAGGTTTTGTTAAGTAATCATTCATTCCAGCTTTAAAGCAACGCTCACGATCCCCTTCTATGGCACTAGCTGTTAATGCTAATATAGGCATTTCATTCAATCTAGAATCTGACCTAATGACCTTTGAAGCTTCATAACCGTCCATAACTGGCATCTGACAATCCATTAAAACTAAATCATAGGACTCGCTCTTTAAAGCCTCAACTGCTTGTTTACCATTATTCACGCAGGTTACTTTTATTCCTCTTTTCTTTAAAAAAGCCTGCACAACCTTTTGATTAATTAAGTTATCTTCAACTAATAAGACCTCTTTACCAGGTGAAATTGCAATTCCAGTTGATACAACGTTTTTATTACCTTTGCATTTATCATTTTTTATTTCTATAATGTCTAGAGGCAAATCAAACCAAATTTTTGTTCCAACACCGACTTTACTTTCTACAAAAATCTCACCACCCATAAGCTCAACAAGGTTTTTAGTAATCGCTAGTCCCAATCCTGTGCCACCATATTCTCTACTTGTAGTTCTATGAGCCTGTTCAAATTGTTCAAATATTTTATCCAGTCGCTCTTCAGGCACACCAATACCCGTATCTGTAACTTGTAATCTCAAGTTTTTACCTTGTTGTGATATTTCTAGGTTGATTTCACCTTCTTCTGTAAATTTTAATGAGTTCCCTAATAAATTAAAAAGTATTTGCTTAATTTTCCCACTATCTCCAAGCACCGCAAATTCTTTACCTACTTTATCTGAAAATGTTACTACAACTTTAGAGCTATTTTTACTTGCAGAGATTATTTCAACAATGTCTTTACCAGTCTGAACCAAATCGAACTCTTTCAAATCCAAGTCTAAATGCCCGGCTTCAATTTTAGAAAAATCTAATACATTATTAATTAAATCTAAAAGCATCGTTGAAGACTTCGCAAGTACTGAAAGATAATCTTCTTGAAATTGATCAAGCTCAGTATCAGATAGTAATTGAGTCATACCAATAATTCCATTAATTGGTGTTCTAATTTCATGACTCATTTTAGCTAAAAAAATAGATTTTGCTTTACTTGCTTCAATCGCTCGATTTTTAGTTAACTCTAGTTCTCTTACCCTGTCTTTTACCTGCTCCTCAAGCGATTTATTTAGAGTGTATAATTCACGACTTTTATCTTCTAAAAGTCTTTCAGCTTCTTCTTTTGCTTTTTTATAACGCTCTAATTTATTTCTTAACTTATCTACATCTTTCACTAACTAGACTTTTCCATTATAAATGTTCGATTACTCATATCAGAGCTATCTTCAACTATTATTGTATGTGGCTCTTTAAAATGAACAAATGTTTGCTCTATCAAACCATGTGCAAGGTCAGCAAAAGGCTTATCAGAACTATATTTAATTTTAAATTGATTATCATTAACTTCTTCAAAATCAAGTTTAGGTAGAGTAGCTTTAGGGAATAACTTTAAAACTTCAACATGAATATATCCATCTACAGAACTTAAAAATTCTTTAGCAGACTTATTTTCGAAGTACTGTGGGTATAATTTAAAGAAAGTTCCAAGTAAATGTTTACCAAATACCGTTACTAAGTCACTAAATGGAATATTAGACTCTTCAGATAGTTTTTTAACAATAGTAATAAGTTCTAAATAGTCATAGTTTCCTACTGCAGTATAGGCAGCCCCTGATTTTAGCTCAAGACTCATTATTAAATCTTCAGTAAACTCTTCACCAAATTTCTCTTCTACCATTGACAATAACTCAGTAAATACTAACCCTTTCAAAGCAACTCCTTTGTATTAATTTTCAATCTTATTGTTAAATACTTAGATTAAAATATCAATTTGTTTTAAGAGCTCTCCTAACTTTACTCACTAGGCATGTCTGCAAGTATTTTTTGGCAATAAATAAATCAGCTCCTAAACCTAGTGCCTCACTAATATTAGAGCTTTTATTAGACGCTGATATAACAAATAGCTTTTGATTGGAGTGCATTTTTTGTTTAATATACGGTATAAGGTCCAGTCCGGTACAGTTAGGCATATTAATATCAGTTAATATTAAGTCATAATATTTATGGATAAATGCTCCTATGCCCTCTAAACCATCCTGAGCTACATCAACGCTATAGCCAGCATTAATTAAACTCTTTTTTAAAAGTAACCTCATAAATTTATTGTCTTCAATTATTAATATTTTTTTCATGATACTCCTTAGTATATAAATTTTTTTTAGCCTAAGACTAAGCTGCAGATGTAAATACTTGGTTTTTGTTTATAGATAACTTTAACTTTAAAATATGTTTAATCACATGAGACTCAATCAGTTCGATTGTTCTTTGTTTTTCTACCAACAAATTTACAATACCTGAAACCTGTTGCCCTAGAGCCATTTTTTGCTCAATAAGCCCCATAACTTCAGCAACTCCAGACCCAGTAAAATAACCATAAGTGGAGCTAATTTTATGAGCAATACGCCCGCACTCAGTTACATCTTTTTCATTTATAGCTTTATATAGGCTATGCAAATCACTTCTAGAGACATCTAAAAATACTTCTAAAATCTCTATCAAGGCTAACTTGTCATCACCAATTAATTTATTAATTTCACTAATTGAAATATTAAATTCATTAACATTCATAATTTCCTCCATAATATTAATTTTATTTGTTAATTAATTTTGATTTAGTTTTGTTGTTAGATTACAAGTAAACTATGAATTATTTTTCATATTTTGAAGAGCGTATTATATTGAGATAAAAAGTTGATTCCATAAAATATTAAATTATGAATTATTAATATTATAACGTAAGATGGTTATCTATTCGGTTGGCACTATTTTATATTCTTATCATAATCATTTGTGCAGAACTCTTCTCTAAAGTCGCGATCTGTTTTATGCACTCTACCCTCGCCATTTAAAATAGCTAGTTTCCTAGATAGAACATCGGCGCGATATTGCTCTCTTGACCTTAAAACTCTATGTTTAATCAACACCTTCATTTTATCGTTTTCACTCATGTTGGGTGTTTGATTAACTTCGGCTAAATAATCTTGTCGAGTGCTTTCTCTAATACCACCGTTTTGCACAACAATATCAAAAAAGAATAAATAACTTTTAAGCTCTCTTGTTCCGTAAACTTCCATAAACTTCATTGCCTTTTGGTGAATTATATGCCCAGCCTTTACTTGCTTCGAAACATACCTTGGGTCTCCAGCTAAATTTTGAAACCCTCGCTTCCAATCACTTTTAAAAGTTCTACCATCACTTTCATATAATGTTCTTATAGCCCAATCAACACCTCTTTGGTTGGCTGAACTTGACGCTTTGGCAAAGATTCCATTTTGATTATTTATGGGCCTTACATTCTCAACACCTGCAATATCAAGTGGTGAGTAAAAGTTAGTTAATGAATCTTCCGTCACTATAGACCCCACACTAGATGGCGACCGAGATAGCTTTGTTTGCACACTGGCTAAACTTAAGCCACTGTCAGCATCCCAATCTTGGAGCATACTAAAAATGGACTCAGTTTGACTTTTTGTAAAAAATTGCCTGTATATCAGCTCATGCTCCTGAGCCACTTCAATTAATAATGGCTGCAACGAACCCTGTCCTAAATTTTGTTGGAAAATACCAAGGCTAATCCCTTGGTCATCAAAGTTGTTAGTAATGTTTCTCCAATCACTGTGCCCCTCAAAACTACCAGTAATATTTAAGGCCAAAGCATATGAGTCAATTTCAAGTTCACTGAGAGCACTCGGCCAACTAATTGCATTCAACTCTAGACGTGAGCAAAAATTAACTTTATTAATAGGAGGCTTTAAAGGATCTGTACCAGTATCATTATTTCCATCACCGGGTACACCTATGTCTGTGTTTCCAGCAATACTATTGTCGTAGTCATTAAAACTGGAGCCATTGCCATCACAACCCAATAGTCCTGCTGCTACAAAAACAACTACAAGGTTTCTAAACTTTATAAATCCTCTGAAAGTATCCATCAAAGGGCTTTTCGGAGGATTTACCCCTTACTTTTAATGTGGTTTTTTATGTGTATTTTTTAGGCAGTAACACAAGGACTAAGGTGCAGGTTAAAAGCCCCTACTATAATCTAGCAGGGCCCCAAATATTAGCTTTGTACTATTTTAAGATTTAATTCTAACTCAACTCTAAGTTCTATGCACCAAATTTACTGAAGCCTGGTCCGTTGGAAAAATTGTCATTTCTTGAATATTAACATGTTGGGGTTGCTGCAAAGACCATAAAATTGAGGCCGCAATATCCTCTGGAGTCAGTGGCGACATTCCTTTGTAAACTTCCTCAGCTTTTATATCATCATTCAGTCTAACCTTACTAAATTCTGTTTCTACTAAGCCTGGGCAAATATTTGTAACTCGTATCCCCTTACCATGAAGGTCCATGCGGAGCCCTTGCGAAAATGCACTCACTGCATGCTTCGTGCTACAGTAAACACCACCTCCTGGGTAAACCCACTGCCCTGCCACTGAAGAAACGTTGATAATATGAGACCCAATACTTTTTTCTAAAAATGGTAAGCAAAGACGGGTCATAAAAAACAAACCTTTCACATTAGTATCTAACATAGATTCCCAGTCATCCAATTTAGCGGACTGAATTGGGTCTACACCTTTTGCCAAACCAGCATTATTAACTAAAACATTTAGGCCCTCTAAAGTTGTTTTATTCCGAGTAATAAAAGATTCACACTCTTGTCGCACGGAAATATCAAAGCTATCCACATGAACTTGAATACTATTCTCAGCTTCAAGTTGTTGCTTAATTTGCCTTAGCCTTTCTTCTCTGCGCCCCGTTAATAAAAGGTTATACCCATTGGCAGCTAAAAGTTTGGCTGTGGAAAAACCAATCCCAGCTGTTGCCCCTGTTATTAATGCTAATTTAGCCATACTCACCGTCCTATCTTCGTTAAGATATATTTATTTATAACTGCATTTGTTAATAATTGCAAAATCAACAAATTAGCATAAGATCATTTTATGAAAATAATATCTCTACTCACAATAATTTTAATTACAACAAACTGCAGTCAAAAGATTGTTAGTTCAAAGCAAAATACACGCCAACGCCTAATTATGGGAACTCTTGTCAGTGTTCAGTTGCCAAAAAATAAAACTGAGGCTTTTGAAGCTGTATTTTCACAATTTAGTGACATTGACCAAAAACTATCGACCTACAAAAAAAACTCTGAAATCAGTAAACTTAATGACGGTCAAGAAGTTCAACTTTCTGACTTAAGCCTATCTGCTTTTAAGTCCTCCATTGATCTATACCATTTAACCAACGGTTATTTTAATATTTTTACTGGTAAAAAAACTTTAGCCGCTAAAAAAAATATTAAGCATCTTTCATTAAAACCTATGAAGCCTAATTTCCAAACTAACTATAATTTAAATGGCAATCTACTAAAGTTAAATAATAATTCTAAAATAGACCTTGGCGGCATGGCTAAGGGACTTGCTGTTGATCAAACTTTAACGTGGCTAAACAATAATAACATTCAAAGAGCACAAGTCTCGGCCAGTGGCGATATTGGCTGTTTAGGACCCTGCAAGCTATATATCCAAAACCCAATCACTGAGTCACCACTCATGTCTTTTACCAATAGCTCCACTCGCCTTGCTATTTCCACCAGTGGTAATTATCGCAAAAAAACACTTTCTCATATTATTAACCCCAAAACTGGTCGTTTTGTTAATCACTGGCTAAGTGTTACATTACTGGCAAAAAACAACAACACACAACTTGATGCTTTCACCACTGCTGTATTTTCCATGCCCAAAGCGGAAGCTATGACTTTTTTGAAAACACAAAATATACAGTATGTATTAATTGACCATAATAAAACAGTCTATACCAGTGGCAGCTTAGAGTCTTTAGTTTCTGAAATAAAATGGCTAAACACAAAAGACTTAAAAATTAAATAAAGTGAATAGGTAAAAAAAGCCTGAAACAAAACATAAGATATAATTTTAATTACACTCAAGCCTGTGAACAACACAAGAGGCCCAGCAAAAATATTAAAAACTCCAGAAAGCACCAAACCAATAGCTACTTTATCATAGCTATTATCTTTGCCATTAAATAAAACTAAAAAGTGAGAAATTAGAAATAAAATTATCCCTTGTGAAGCCAAGTGCGGAATCACAACTTCAAACAAACCGCCCATAGTTTTCCCTAAGATCTCACCACCATCACCAAAATAAAAGGTATGAATACCTGAGGTAAAGTAATAGCTATAAAACAGATACAAGCTACTACCTTGAATTAATATTAAAATTAAAAAAAATAGTACTATCAAAAAAGAAAGCTGCCTCCAGTAAAGTTTCATTTAAACCTTCTTTAGCAAAAACTTAATATTATAAATACATAGGGCTACCGAGACGGCCTGTAAAATAATAAAACTCAAAGTTTTAAAAACGGCAAATGCTGGGTGAGCTAATATTAAAAATGAAGCTATTACGTCCAAAAATAATATCAAAAAAATAAAACAGGAAGCCTCTACTTTTTGTTTATCACTAGCTTTTGTCCTAATAAAGATCACAAGTAAAATGAGGCTAGAAAATAAATACAAAAATAATTTAATATGGCTTTGAAGAACTAAATCTTGAAAACTCATAGCTTGAATAAATAACTCCTCATTGCCAAGGACTTTATTTTTAATGTTTTGCGGAACCAAACCTATATTAATTTTTTCTAAGTAAAACATGAATAAATAAAAAAATAATGTCATGAACATATAGCCCGTCAAAATAACTTTAAAGGGTTTATTGTCTCGAATGTCTTTACTAAAAATAAACTTCAACTTAGTTGACCTCTTTACTGTTTAAGTAATGCCATACAGCTGTAATCACCTTAGCTGATTTATACACAGAATGAGCGGACAATGTAGCCCCAGAAATATTGGCTGTTCTTTTACTAATAATAAACTCAGGAAGCTTTTTATTGTTATAATGCTTTCCTAGCCATTTTTTCGATGGTTTATACTCCATAGGCTCTGAAAAAGCGACAACCTCAATGGTCTCTAAATGACCTGAGGAGTTTAGTAGAATTAATAGAGTCATATTTTTAGTTTTAACCTTATCAGTATACAAAAGGCCATGACCAAGAACTATGTCTTTACTATTTTTAACTACAAAGGTTTTAAAAATAGACTCTTCAACATTAATTTTAAACTTTTCTTTAATATTTTTTTTATCTTGCTCACTGAGCAATAACGACTTTGGGGAGATCGAACTTTGATCTCCCCAATAGGACTTTAAAATTTTATTTGGGTGAATTAGTAACTTAGCTTCAACAGAGAAACTAAAAAACGAAACCAATACCCATATTAAATACATTTGCTTCATTTTCTTGTGCATTATCCCTTATTTGATAATCAACTTTTAATACTACTTTCTCCGTAGGCTTTACGTTTAAACCTACAGTAATTATTTCCTTATCAAGACTTTTATCTTCCACAACACCTGGAACCACTTCTTTGTGTAGGTTATACTCACTATATCTTACAAATGGACTTATTGACATCATATCTAAATGCGAACCAATATCATAAGAGGCACCAATATAATAACCCTCGGCTTTTTTACCAATTCCAATTGCTGCACTATCTGACACATTACCAGCAGTATACATGCCATTCACTTCAAAATTATTAATTTCGTAATCAAAGTGAATATCAAATAAGTCGACTCGAGCATCATTTAAGCTGAAGTCATCATGACGACTATCACCACTATAATAAGAGGCTCCAATTTCTCCACCCGGAAGTTTAAAGTCTAAACGAGCAAATAGAGACAAATCTTCTGCTTTTGCCTTAGCCCCTTTTTGGCGACCACTTCGAAGCCAAGATTTACTACTTAAGCTCTTGGACAAATCCAAGCTATTAACTACTCCAATATTATAAGTGATCATTTCATTGAAAGTTCCGTAAAGCTCTAAACCGTTTTCATGCCAGGTGGAAGGTATAATATACTTTTCAATTTCTGGCCTATAAACTGATTTAAACATAACCGGTTCATGCTTCATATTAATTCGCCCCATAGGCACAAGGATATGACCAACTCTTAAGTTAAACAACTCATGAAGGGTAAACTCCAAATAAGCAAATTCAATAACAGCCACACCAGTACCGCCAGTATCTGCACCACCATGTTCAAACTCTATTTCAGTGTTTAGCAATAGTTTATCGTTAAACTTATAACCAAAATACGGAACAAATCGGTAAGCATCAGTAGTTGCCGTGCTCCCCTTTTTATCTTGATAAACCATTTCTCCATAGCCACCTATAGAGAGTCCTTTTTTAACATTGTATACCTTTTGAAAGCCAAAGCTATCATCTAAAGCATTAGCAAAGTCTGGGTTGTCATCTTTGGATTTTAATTTTAGAAGTTCATTAGATAGTATTTCAATTTGCATTTGCATTTTTTCAAGACTTAAATCTTTATTAACTTCTTTTGCGTTAACAACAAAACTCATCATCACCAATAGTACTATTAATATAATTTTCATTTTACCCCTTACATTAGACGCCTCCATAACGTCTTAACCTCAATAGTATGTATTTCAAAATTTAATAAATAGCAAAAAAACTACCCAAAAAGAGCCTCCAGTTTTCACTACATTTTCATAATCAATTAGTTCTCATTTAGCCTAAGGAATGATTACCAATCTCAGTTGATATAAATCTAACCCGCCCCAGGAGATAACCTATGTAAGCTCAAATAAGCCAGGCCCATCTTGAGCTGCTATATATGTGTTCCTTTAGCAATAATAGGGATTTGACGCCATGCTCTTGATGCCAATACAGATGTTTCTTTGCTATGTTGTCCGCTACTCAAATTAGGACAACTATGAACCAAGCCAAAAAAGAAAACCCCTTTGTTAGCCTCATATTTAATGTTGTTGCTCCCGTATTAATTCTTGAAAAATTATCGGCTAAATTCACTCCAACAATTGCATTGATTGTGGCTTTGTCTCTCCCGGTGGGCTATGGAATTTACGACTATGTAAAAACCAGAAATAAAAACTGGATGTCTATTTTTGGTATTGTTAATATCCTTTTTACTGGTGGCTTTGCATTAATGAAATTGGAAGGCATTTGGTTTGCTGTTAAAGAGGCCGCCTTTCCTTTAGTTATTGGAATCGGTGTTCTTATCAGTGCATTTTTATCTAAACCATTAATCACTATGTTTATTGAAAGCACGCAAATTTTTAACATGAATATTATTAAAGAGCGTTTGGACTTAAAAAACACTGGGGCCAGTTATAAAAAACTCCTTAAAAATGCCACTATTCTTTTTGCCATTTCATTTTTCATTAGTAGTGCTTTAAACTATTTTTTAGCAATAAACATATTTACTGATTTAGATCCAAGTCTCACTGACATTCAAAAAGAACAAATACTAAACGAACAGGTCGCCGATATGACCTGGAAGGGTTATGTAGTTATTGCCTTACCTATGATGTTCTTTATGCTTTTTGTAATGTGGTATTTTATTTCTGGGCTAAAAAAATTAACTGGGCTTAATATGGAGCAATTCATGAATGCTAACCCTGGCCAAGCAAACCCTACAGATTCTAATGTGGTTGATGTTACTTCTTCAACTTCTGACTCAGAGACTTAAGGCCCACATCCACATCAACTGGGATCTTCTTAGAGGTATTTCTTAAGTTTTCCATTATCTTTCTATTTTTTATGAACTTAAGTCTTTTTTGATTTCTAATTTTATCACGCGTACGCTGTTGCCTGGCAACAATAGCGTCAATGTCCACTTCTTCTTTTTTAATCTTTTTTCTTTTTTTTATAAACGCTTTACGTTTATCTTCTAGCTTTTTTTGAAATGCAATTCTCGACTTTTTATGTTCTTTTACTTTTTCAATTCTCAACCTTTGATATTTTTTATAAGCCTCAACATGCTTATAGTAACCATCAAACCTTCGATTCAAATACTGCTTCTCTATTTTTAGAGCTGTATTACTATCCACAAACTGAGCCACTCCCACAACTGGAGAAAGCATTAGCAAAATGACAATACACATAAAATTTATCAACTTTAAAACCATGCTTCATTTAAACATATCTATGTAAATATTTACATAATTTACTCGACCTAGGTTCTGATTCAGGGTAAATATACCTCTTATAATTTAGTTATTAAGCAGATGGGCTAGTCACTATAGGAGATCATCTTGGAACATATTATTGAGTTTGCCATTTTTGGTGGAAAAGCACTTGTTATTATTATTGGCATTATTGTTGTTCTTTTGACCATCGCTAGTCTTGCTTTAAAAAATAAACCTGAAAAAGAAAGCCTTGAAGTAAAAAACCTGAATAAGAAATTTAAAAAGTACACCCAAAAGCTAAACGAAGGAACGCTTGAAAAAAAAGAGCTTAAAAAATATTTAAAGTCCGTTAAGGCTGAAAACAAAAAGTCTTCAAAAAGTTCAACCAACAACAAGGTCTATGTTCTAGAATTTATTGGCGACAAAAAAGCCTCTGCAGTTGATACTTTTGCTCAAGAAATATCAGCCGTGCTTTGTGTGGCTAAACCTGAAGACGAAATCGTCGTGAATATTGAAAGTCCTGGTGGCTATGTGCACACATATGGCTTAGCCGCTGCACAACTAGAGAGAATTAAAAAGCAAGGCTGCAAGCTAACAATCTGTGTAGACAAGGTGGCGGCCAGTGGTGGCTACTTAATGGCCTGCACAGGCGACCAAATCTTGGCAGCCCCCTTTGCCATTGTTGGTTCCATTGGCGTGATCGCACAAATTCCTAACTTTAATAAAATCTTAAAAAAGAATGATGTTGAATTTAAAGAAATTACAGCTGGAGAATATAAGCGCAGTGTCTCTCTTTTTGGTGAGCTCACTGAAAAGGGAATTAAAAAATTCACTGAAGACATAGAAAATACTCACAGCCTTTTCAAAAACTTTGTGAGCAAATACAGAACCAAAATGGATATATCTAAAATTGCCACTGGTGAAATTTGGTATGGCATTGATGCCATTAATAACGGTCTAGTTGATTTAGTTTCAACAAGTGATGAGTATCTCTTTTCCAAGAAAGACTCTAGCCAAATTTACTCTGTGAAAATTGTAACTAAGAAAAGCATAGCTGATAAACTATCCGGGTCTGCAGCCAAGATCATGAATATGTTCACTAACCGCTTTCAGTTTATGAGCTAAGCCCTCTTTTAAAGCTACTATTTTATAAACAACAGTGAAATTAATACTTATTTCTGACAAATACTACCCTCCTAAGTCACTGTAAACCTTAGGGTTTGCACTCACCTATTTGGCATTCATATTGAATATTACTTCCAATAACCTACTAACTTTGGATGTTAATATGAGCCGATACCTCAACTTTTTTCTACTAATTTGCTTTACGCTCTCACCAATGCAGTTACTTGCCAGTGAAAGCAAAAAAATTGAAAACAGCTTAAAACTTGCCCAAGTTATTATGCAAAAAGCTATTGAGAGTTATGATAAACAATCTCTCTATTACGACCAATTAATCCAAAAAAAAGAACGCAAACTAAAACTTAAACATTTAGATCGCTTTAAGATAATAAAAAGTGCTTTTATTAACAGCAAAGACATAAATATTTTAGCAGCCACTGGTATGGAGCTTCAATATTGTCAGCTCACTCGTGCTGACGCATTAATGAGCAAACATAACCTTGAAGAAATTTTTATTTGCCCAGGTCCATTAAATAAATTACCTGAAGCTTCTTTAGCTCAAGTCATTATTCATGAATTGATCCATACCGCTGAAAGCGTCCATGAACTTAATGAGTGCGAAACCGCTTTTAGTGAATTCCTTGTTATGAATATATCAAATGCAAAAATGGAATACACACAAATGTATTTTAAAAATTGTGGCATTGATGAAAGAAAAAAGAAGAGTCACACAATAAGTATTTAATTCCCTTTTATTGGTAAAATTTCTTTGGCCTTTTCAATTATTTTATTTTTTATATTAGTTGGTTTGGACTTATTCTTACTCTTAATAATAACATCTTTGATCGCGGGACTCTTTATACCTGCTCGAACCACACCTCTGTATGACTTTAATAGATTTAGTTTAAACTTCTCTACCGAGCCCTTCCAGGCCCATGTGATCGCTTTTTTAGGAATAAAAAAATCTAACTGACTATACATATTAATCTTATTAATAGTCCCAAAACTAGTAAAAACTAAGTTGGGGTTCATGGCTTTACTTTTGAAGTTACTCAATTTCCAGATTAGACTCTCCGAATCTATTTCAAAGTCTAAGTGAGACTTATAGAATTTTAAACCTGAAAAAATATCTTTTGATATAACTCTTTCAAAATTTAAATTAGCAGTTTTGTGTAACTCATCTGTAAAGTTAATACTTGAAAAAATAATATTACCTCCAACAGACCCATCTCTGGCTCTTAAATTTACTTCATAGGGGCCACTATTTAAATATTTATTCTCCATGGACTTTGAAAATAACTTTCCTTTCACCGAATAGCTCTTGCCTTTAACAACTCCCTCAAACTGCCCTTGATAAAACTGGGTATTAGTATCCCAAAGTGTTTTTTTAAGCTCTTTGCCTGGCACTAGGTGGCTTATATCTACTTTAATTTTTCCCACTCGATCATTATGTATATAGTTATAATCTATATCTCCATCAAACTTAGCATTTTGTAATTCAAACTTATTAGCATTAATAGAGTAGTCTTTTTTCTCACCGCTAGACTTAAAATTGATACTCTTTACTAATTGCCTAATTTTTTTCTTTTCATATTCAAATTCAATTTCCAAGTTTCTTACAACGCCGGAGGTGCTCCAACTATTGTCTATCGGCTGCCAACTAATGTCTCCAGTGAATAAACCAAATTTTTTAATTTTCTCGGGCTGATTTTTAATGCCTAAAAAATCTATTACTTTTTTAATACGTGCTTTTTTAACTAATAAGTGAATAGGCTCTGATTGCATATTAATCGATGTTAGCTTTAAATCATATGGAGAAAGGTTCCACTCCCCTAACTCACCTACAACTTGGCAATCATTAATTTTTTGTGGTCGATTAAAAATCTCTTCCACTGAACCATTAATTCGTAAATGACAGTTTAACCAACTGAGCGCTGAGGTGTAATTTAAATCTAATCCTAAAACATTTTTAACGAGATTTACAGACTCACCTAAAGGGACCTGCCGAGCACGTGCATCTATATCTACCAAGCTACTTTCTTTAGAGGCCTTAGCATCAAACGAAATATGCCCTTCCCTAACTTTACCTAATAACTTAAGACTGGCCTTACTGTTTTGCACTAAAAATTTAAAAACTGGTATTTGTAAGTTCTTCCCTAAAACTTTATGGTATGGCCAGTCTGCACGGGAAGACATATTAATCATTCCTGGAGCAAATTTTATTTTTAAATCATGAAAGTTCATATTCAATTTTGATATTTTTTCGTCACCCATCAAATCAGTATACTGAAGGTGATTAACATTAATTACTTTTAATCTCTTTGCTAGCTTATGAGATAAATAATCAAGCCTTGGTAAACGCTCAATGCCAACTTCAATATATTGTTTAAGAGAGTCTGCAGGGCTGATCCCCTCCTGCAATGGCTCCTCGGCTACTCTCACACCTTTACACTGGTAAGGCTTTCTTTCTACTAGTACATTCTCTAACTCAATATTTAAGCGGATTTCCTCTCTATGCCATAAAGCCGATAGTATATTCACTGGTGATAAAACTTTTTTAGCCAAAATATTAGTTTGTGATCTACATTTATCAGGAACAAAAAAACTAATTTCATTCACTTGCAAAACTAAGGTTGGAACAAAGTGTGACTTAGAAACGTATAAATTAAAATTTTTATAATTAAACTGAGTATTCCTGCTGGATACCACTAATAGTTTTTGAGCAATATAATTATTTAAATACTGACTATTTAAAAATTTTTTGACCGATAAACCCAGCCCTATTGAAATGACAAGTAAGACTGTAAATAGTTTTATGGGATTAATTCTAAGCATTCATTATTATAGAAACTCAAAGGACAGTATTTCAAACTCTTTTTCACCATTTGGACTATTGAACTCAACCACATCTGAAACTCTTTTACCAATCAACGATCTAGACAAAGGTGAGAATATAGATATTTTGCCTTGTTTAACGTCTGCTTCGTCCTCTCCAACGATTTGGTAGGTCACTTTTTCATCATTTATGCAGTCTAATAAATTTACTTTAGCACCAAATACAATTCTGTCACTTTTAATAGCAGCTGTATCGATAACCTCAGAGTTTGCAATTTTACTTTGAATTTCAGAAATACGCGCTTCAACAAAACCTTGTCTTTCTTTAGCGGCATCATAGTCTGCATTTTCACTTAAATCACCATGACTTCTCGCCACCTCAATAGCTTTAATTACAGAAGGTCTTTCAACTTTAATAAGTTGTCCCAACTCTTCTTCTAATTGAGCTTTCCCTTTTAAAGTCATTGGCTGCTTGTCTGAATTCATAATAAACTCCAGTTAAAAATAATAAGTAAAGACTTTGACTCAAAACATCATCAAAGGCAATAATATATAAATACACATCAGGCTCCGTAGGTCCCAATGAAGCTAACACCATCTAACACATCTATAATCAAAAGGCTACTTGTTGGGAGAAATAACCGCCCTCTCAGGTCTATCCTTACAAAGTTAGAAATAGCTGATATTGCTTCACTTTTTGGTCATTTTAACCTTCGTGAGTGCTCTAAATTACTAGAGGCTTTATTCTCAATCAACAAGGCCTCACAAGCTCTCCAGGAGGTCCCAGAGCCCCGTCTGGAGGTGTTATTAAAATCCTTTGATTACGCCATGCTTCAAAAATTAATTGTGTATTGCAATGAAGAAGAAGGGGCAATGTACCTGAACCTGCTTAAATCAGCAGGGCAAGATGATATATGCAAAAAACTATTATCTGAATTAGATAAACCTAAAAAAAATAAAATTATTCAGTTTTTAAGTTACCCTGAAGACTCTGCAGGCCGCTTAATGAACTCTTCACAGGTTTTTTGTTTGCCAAGTGACCTCACCGTACAAGAAGGCCTAAACTTACTCCGACAGCGAGCTCAAAAAGAATCCATTTATTACATCTACTGCGTTGACCCAATTGATGAAAAAAGTGAAGTCCGTGAAGTTTCAACCCATAGCCTTGGGCGCTTAGCTGGAATAATCTCTTTGCGCCAATTAGCCATTGCCCCTCTTGATGAGCTCATTGAAAATTTAATTAAACGTGACGTAGTTACGGTTAAAGCAGAGCAATCCTCTGAAGAGATTGCAAAAGTGGTTTCCCATTATGAATTTATCGCTATACCCGTTGTGGATGACGATAGACAACTGCTTGGTATTATAACCATTGATGATGTTTTAGAAATCATTCAAGAACAGGCCACTGCAGATATTTATGCTCGCGCCGGTTTACAAGAAGATGACCGAGTTTATACTTCCATTTTGTCTAAAATAAAAAACAGAATGCCATGGATGATACTCAATTTATTTTTAGCAGCTCTTGCAAGCTCAGTAGTTAGCTTATTTGAAGACACCATGAGCGAACTGATTATTTTAGCAAGTTTAAAAAATATTGTGGCTGGCATGGGTGGTAACACGGCCATTCAATCCTTAACAGTAGTTACACGCGGCCTTGCCACTGGTGACTATAAATTTACCACTTATTTAAAATCTGTTTTTAAAGAAACTGCCACTGGTTTAACCATAGGCTTGATCACTGGGATCATGGCTGGCTTTTTAACTTACTTCTGGAAAGGAGACTTAATGGTCTCCATTATTATTTGTATTTCAATGATCATTAACTCCTTATTTTCTTCTTTCATGGGAGCAGTCACTCCAATGATCTTGACTAAACTAGATAAAGACCCCGCCCTAGGTAGTGGAGTTATTGTAACAATGGCCACAGACATCTTTAGCTTTCTATCCTTCCTAGGTATTGCGACTTTAGGCTTAAAGTACTTTACCTAAAACTAGCCCATATCTATTTAATTTACTTATACATTTTTCCGAAAAGTAGTTACTTAGACAACATCTTAAGAGGAAAATAAATGGGTATACCTGAAGCCGTTAATAAAGATCTTGAAAATGACCTCGGGCAATTAATATCTAAAATTAAAAATGCAAATAATATTTTACTAACAACACATAAGCAATGTGATGGCGATGGCTTAGGCTCGCAAATCGCATTGTATTTTGCATTAAAAAAAATGAATAAAAATGTTCGTTTATTTTGTGTAGATGATGTACCAAGAAAATATCACTTTTTAAACTTTACAGATTATCTTGAAGTTTACACAAAACCACACAAAGCTCTTGAACAGTTTGACCTTACTCTTATTTTTGACACAAATGATTCACGACTTGTGGAACCTTTTTACTCAGAAATTAAAAACAATTGTGATGATATTGTTTTTGTTGACCACCACCCTATTTTAACAAAAGGTCCCAAGCCTACTGACGGATCCTTTGTGGACAGTAGTTCAGCCTCGACCGGTGAAATCACTTATTATATTATCAAAGGACTTGGAGTAGAGCTTGATAACAAGATTGCACGCCCACTTTACACCAGCATTGCCTTTGACACGCAAGTTTTTAAATTTATCAGAAACTGTGGACGCTCCCATGTGGTTGCAGCCGACTTGCTAAAATACGAAAAACACCCTGAAGAAATTCACAGAAATTTATTTGCAGCCCAAACTAGAGGAAAAATGCAACTCCTGGCACAAGCCTTTTCCACCACTAAGTTTATTGGCGAAAATGAGGAAATTGCAATTTTAACTATTAACATTAGTGACCTTGTAAAAAATAAACTAGAGCCCGACGACTCTAGAGATATCCTAGATATGATTATGAGTATTGAAAGCATTCAAGTTGGGGCTTTACTTTTACAAATCAATGAAAAAGCTTATAAGCTCAGCTTACGTAGTCGCGGCGAACACTCCATATTAAAAGTGGCAGAAAGCTTTGGTGGCGGTGGTCATAACTTCGCTGCTGGTGCTTATATTGAAGATGATTATAGTAGTTTGTACGAACAAACTGTAAAGTTAATTAAAAACGCCATTAATAATACCGCATAGCAACTTCATTAAATTTGGTGACTAAAAACTGAGCGCACAAAACTCTAGTTTGCTGGTTTAAGTTGCTAGATAGCGTAAAAAAAGCTGACTAAAATAGTCAGCTCTTCTATTTTACTTATAAAATATAAACAATTTAGTTTAAGACTCTTGGCCCACCATTATCAATGATTTCAGAGGTAAATGACTCGGCATTTTCAATGGCGTTGGCTTTAAATTTTTCTGCCAGCGCTATTACATGATCTCCCGTTGGAATCTTTAACCACTTAGCGTCCACTCCTTCAATTTTTTCAGGAACTTGAAAACCAAATAATGGATGAGTTTTCATTGGTGCTTTTTCAAGCTCTCCACTTTGGATCATCTCTAATAATTGGCGACTCACTGGTATTGGAAAGCGATCACCTTTTTTAAAGCCATCAACCCAGCCCGTATTTAAAATCCATACTGGCACATTATGCTCTTTTACAAACTTAGCTAAAAGCTTTGCATAAACGGAGGCTGAACGAGGCATAAATGGAGCACCAAAACAGGCACTGAACGTGGCTTCAGGCTCAGTAACACCAATCTCAGTCCCTGCTACCTTAGCCGTATATCCAGCAATAAAGTGATACTGAGTTTGCCAATGATCAAGCTTCGCAACTGCCGGAAGAGCGCCAAAAGCATCTGCAGTTAAAAAGATTACAGAGCTTGGAATTTTAGCTTCTTGATTTTGATCAAAAACTTTATTTAAAGATGTGATTGGGTAAGAACCACGAGTGTTCTCTGTAAATCTTGTGTCACAAAAATCGATTTGCCTTGTTTCATCATCATAATAAACGTTCTCTAGCACAGAACCAAACTTATTAGCGGCATTAAAAATTTCTGGCTCATCATTTGGGCAAAGATTAATTAGCTTTGCGTAACAACCGCCCTCTAAATTTGATAAACCATTTTTTGACCAAACAATTTCATCGTCACCAATTAAATATCTTTTTGGATCAGCAGATAATGTAGTTTTACCTGTTCCTGACAAGCCAAATAAAACTGAAGAGTTTGTGCCATCAATTTTACAATTTGCTGATGAGTGCATTGGCAAAATATCATTCACTGGCATTGCAAAGTTACACAGTGTGAAAGCCGACTTTTTAATTTCACCGGCATAAGCTGTACCCATGATAACCACATCCATTTTTTTAGGATCTAGCAATATTGCTTTTTCATATTTATGTTCAATGCCTAAATCTTGCGGCTTTACATCTGGTAAGTGGTAAATGTTAATTTCAATGTCAGTATTTACTTGTGACTTTAAGCTATCAATCACCTCTTCTCTAAACATGTTTCTAGCAAATGCCACATGCCATGAACTGAGTGATGTTACATTCACTTTATAACAACCAACATATCCTTCCATCTTAAAAGTTTCGTTGCTTTCTAGGTGAGCCTTACCTTTGTTAAAAAATATTTCTGCGCTTTCAGGCGAAATGGGCTGATTAATTTTACCCCAGTGAATTTCTGATTTTAATTCTGGGTGATCCACTACAAAGCGCTCTTTGGTAGAGCGGCCAGTGGATTTGCCAGTTTTCACCATTAAGGCTCCGTTTTGGCTTAAAACACCTTTATTTTCTAGAACTGCTTTTTCAATTAATTGGAAACTTTTCATGTATGAGGACCCTCACTATATGCTTGGTTTGAATTGCCTAGATGATTACATTAGTCGCATCGCGTAATCAAGCTGCTCTTTTGTGTCATTGTATTTTTTTCTCCAACCTATGGCCTCTTTGCCTTATAAGTAGGTTTTAGACCTATTCCTGATGATTTTGGAGGCAATTTTTATGGCATTCCTCAGTGTAAATATAAATAAAGTAGCCACCCTAAGAAATTCCCGAGGCAAGGATACCCCTAACTTAATAGCCATGACTAAGACTATTTTAGACCTTGGAGTTAAGGGCATTACAGTTCACCCAAGACCAGATGAAAGACATATCAAAAAGTCAGATGTTTATGAGCTAAAACCTTTTTTAAAAGACAAGAACATTGAGTTTAATATTGAAGGCTACCCCACAGATGAGTTTTTAAATTTAATTTCTGAAGTGAAGCCTTTACAGTGCACACTTGTGCCCGACCCACCTGATGCCCTCACCTCAAATGCTGGCTGGGACATTGTTAGGCATAAAAAACTTTTAACTGATGTTATTAATAAAATTAAAAAGCTTAATGTGCGAACTGCTATTTTTATTGACCCCACACAATTTAATGATGACCAATTTAACGCCCTATTAGAGGTCTCCCCTGATAGAGTGGAGCTTTATACTGAAGAGTTTGCCGACAGCTTTAATAATGAACATAGAAAAATAACGCTAAAGCATTACTCGGATTGGGCTAAAAAAATTAAAGCAAAAAATATTTTGATTAATGCCGGGCATGATTTAAACCAACAAAATCTTAGCTTATTTTTATCAAACGTCCCTGAAGTTGATGAAGTCTCTATTGGCCACGCCATTTTTTGTGAAGCTCTTTATGATGGCATTACACCCACTATTAAAAACTATTTAAGCATTTGTGAGAACTCATGAAAATTAAACAAATCTATGTTCCCTCAGACGTAAAAAACCCCTACGTAGACCACAGCTACTTTTACCTTTTAGTGAATGACCTTACAAAAAAAGCCATTGCTTTTGATCCGGGTTTATTTTCGCCCATTGATAATTTCTTACAGGAACAGTCATTAGAATTAACCGCCATATTAAACACTCACCATCACCCAGATCATGTGGGTGGAAACATCCAGTTACAAAAAAAATATGGTTGCTCAATCTATGCCAGCCTGTACGATAAAAAGCGAGTGCCGGGCATCACTCATACTGTAAACCCTGGTGAAACGCTAAACTTAATTGACACCACTATTCATACACTAGATTTAAAAGCGCATACTCTTGGCTTAATCGGATACTATGCCCCAGCTAAACATGCTCTTTTCCCAGGGGACGCTATTTTTTCAGCCGGCTGCGGCCGATTGTTCGAAGGAACCGGTAAAGACTTATTAGAAAGCTTCAAAAAAATTGCTGAACTCCCAAAGGAAACATTGATCTATTGCAGTCATGAGTACACAGAAAAAAATATTGATTTTGCCCTCACTGTTGACCCTACAAATAAAGAATTAAAATCCTACAAAGCTAATGTTGATGTTTTGCGCTCACAAAAGCGGCCAACCATCCCTTGCCAACTAAAAACTGAGCTGCAAATTAACCCATTTTTCCAGGTTTTTAATGACTCCTTTTTACAGGCACACAATTATGAAAACCCTGTAATTGCCATGACAGAGCTAAGAAAACTTAAAGATCAATTTTAAATATGCACATATATTGGGCTAAATAGCTATTTTAACCCA
>CALLBC010000106.1 GCA_938001965.1 uncultured Bdellovibrionales bacterium
TCAGGTCGTTTTAAAAGTAGAGCGAAATTATTGTTAAAAAACAAAGGCATTGAGATAATAGGCTGAGACGTATAATACTTAGCGAGAATTTGCCCATTGGTCGGGCTAAAAATACATAGAGACTTTAATCCACAGCCACCCCAAAGAGTCCATCCCTTTTTGCCCCAGTCCATTACTAAGTTTTTAATAGACTTGCCATTGAGCTTTACAGCTAATAGCCCTGTGTTGTTTGGCTTTACTCTCATTTTTAAGCGCCACCTAAGCTCACCAGTGAAAGCATCAAGTGCGTGAATATAGCCATCATCACTCATTGCAGAGACCCTGTTATATCTTGGAATGAAAGTAATATTACCATTTAGTGGGCTTTCAGCATTGTACTCCCAAACTTTGTCACCATTACTAATTTTTACTGAGTAGAGTTGCCCTTCTGATGTGGCAATAAAAACTTGGTTGCTACTGACTAGTAAGTCACTAGTTGGGTCAGAAATACTTGGCACCTTCCATTTGATTTTTCCATCGGTGGTATCTAGCCTATAGAAGTTAGTATCACCATAAATAAAAATGGAATCATTGCGATCTTGAATTTTGTAAATACGTTCAGCTTTTTTAAGGGTTGTTGTCCATAAGACTTTGCCATCAAGTTTACTATATTTAGTAACAAATAACTCTTTGCCGTTAGTATTAAAAAGATAAAAGTGATTCTTGTGGTCCATGTATGTTTTTACAATGTTTTTCTGCTCAATAATTTTATTCCATAAAATTTGTTTTTCACTCAGTTGAATGTAGTGAAGAGTTTGACCTTGATCGAGCCAGTACATGAAGTCATTCTGAGAAACTGGCGGGAGCAATGCGGATTTCGCTTTACCTTTAAAAGAAAGGCGCCAAGGGTCCAGGTTTTTCAAGTTATGAATGAGAATATCGTTGCTTTCCACACCCTTGATAAACAAGTAATTATTTTTTAATTCATATTCAGGGCGAGCCATTGATTCCACTTTCCAGGCTTCAGGGAAAATAAAAGCAGGGGACACCTCTTTGTCTGCAATGAAGGCGTGGTCATTGTTTAAGAATATTTGTCCCAGTGTATTTTTATGTGAGCTTTTATTGGCGTCTGGTTTTTCTTTTATTAGCTCAGTAGTGATATCTTTAGGTTGTTCATACTTTGCTAGCCCCTCTAGCAATGGAGTTTGTACGATGAGCTTGGGGTTTTTAAGTAAAAGTATGTAGATGCTTCCAATTGCTATTAGAACAATGAAAGTTAATAAAAAATAGTTTGGTTTTTCATGATTGTAAGGGGTGTAGCTCATAGTGCCACCACCTTTGATGTATTACAGTTAAATAAAAGCTCGAAGTCTTTGTTGTATTTTTCACTGGTAAGTTCTTTGCTATAAAAAAATCTTTTAATTGTGGTGGTTCCATTATTGTCTGAGTATTTTTTGCAAAGTTCAGCAAAGTTTTTATACTTACTAGGATGACAGTTAAAATCATTGCCATTACTTGATTCAAGCTCAGGGCTTAAGGTGTAAATGGATTGTTTGTGATAAATTACAGTTTGAGTAAAGCATGTGGAAGGCACCTTTCTTAATTGGAAAGAAAGGGGAGTTTTATTTAAAAATGAAATTGGGTGCTTAAATCCAGGCATCCACTGAAAGGTTGCAAACATTATGAGTGGTAAAATTAACCAAGCTTTAGTGGGTTCTGGCCTTAGGTAGCTTTGGTACAGTCTTCGTCGTTCGAGGCCGATTTCTGACTGCCTAAGAACAACAATAAAAATGATTAAAACTGCAGGGTAAAGATATATATAGTCTTGGGCAATATAGCTATAGCCAACAAAGTAAACAAGTAATGCTACCCAGGCATAGTTAAAAATTAGTTTTAACTTAGAAAGAAGAATGAATGGTGTGACGAGCTCAAGAATAACAACCACGGCAGCAACCCACTCAATGCCTTTTATAGGTAGTTCTGCTAAATAACTTTTAATTTCAAGCCCAGAGAGCCAGTTCATATTAAGTTTGGAAAGTCCCGACCAGAGGATAAAAAGCAAAATAGTGAATTTTAGATTTGTGGACTTTAAAGGGAAGATGAATAAACAAATTTCTAAAATAAATAATAGGGCTTGGATATTGTTTGAGTATGAGTAGTTAAGCAAATAAACAGCTAATTTTAACAAAAAGGTGAGTGTCATTAATGGGAAAGCAATTCTATGCACTCGAATAAAAAGAAAAAACAAAGTTGCAGTGCAAGTAATGATTAAACCAAAAAGTAAATAGGGAGTGGCAAAGGCAAAGTAGTCACAGTTGGAAAACATGGGCCAGCAGACATTGGCTAGCGAATTTGCACTAATGTCACTGAACTTCCAATAGATTGCTGACCAAAGGTTCATAAGGGTCAGTGCCCAAACAAAAAACTTTAGCTCAGTTTTTTTAAAAATCTCTTCTATTTGATTAGTAAAAAAACTCATTAGCTAACCTTGCCTTTTCTAAATAACGCAATGTATTCGGATGCTGAAACTAAGCTTAAAACTAAGCTAACCCAGAGTCCAATGCTTGCAATATGAACGAGGGGCAAATCAAAGAAATTAATATTAATAAATAATATTGGGATGCATACCATCTGGATGGCTGTTTTCCATTTACCTAGAGGTTTGGCATCAATAACAATATTTTTACTGGCCGCTGCAGAACGTACGGCGCCAATCACAAAATCACGACTAAGTAGTAAGAACACTAAAACTGGGCTGACTCGCTCGAGCACTAATAGTGTAATAAAGGCAGCAAGGACAATAACTTTATCAGCAGCGGGATCATAGAACTTACCAAAATCTGTAACTCCGTTGTACTTTCTTGCCCAGTAGCCATCCAAAAAATCTGTCACTGAACCAATAATGAATAATATGGCGCAAACATACTTTAATGAGTCCTGTTGAGGAATAAAGACACCAAGGAGCACAAAAGGAGCTAGAGCAACACGAGTGCTCGTGGCAATTAGTCCTAAATTTTTCTTAAAAACACTGTTGCTCATAGGTTTTAGTTGGCCTCGGAAAGAAATAAATTTTGAGTAATAGAAATTTCATATTTCCAGAGTAGAATCAATGTTTTTTAACAGATTAAGAGGGATAAATTTAATGGCCGCTCTGCCCAGTGGGGAGAGGTGGTCATGGAGTTTGGCTTAGAGCCTTTGAAATGAGCCTGACAGCTTTGGAATTATGGCTGATACTTGTCTTCCCCACAATATTTGTGTATCAACTGGAGTATGGCGCAGGAAGGATATAAATTTGTGGATAGGGTCTCGTTTTATGACACAGACGCTATGGGTGTAATGCACCACGCCTCCTTTTTAAAAAAGTTCGAAGATGCCCGCGTGGCATGGCTTAGAGATTCTGGGCTTGATGGCTACCACTTTCCAAAGGCAGACATGGTTCTGGCTGTGACCGAGGCCAATTGTCAGTTCCGCAGCCCTTGCTTTTTTGATCAAGAAATTAGCATTTTTTTACAGGTAAAAAGAACAAGGCTGAAGCTGTTTATTCGCTACGCCATGTATGATACTGATAATAAGATATTGGCAACAGGTAGTACTACCCATGTTCCCATGAATGGAAAATTAAAACTCACAAAATATCCTGCTGAATTTGAGAGCAGGTTGGAGAAGGAAGCATGGACAGAAACCTGGCCCTTGAATTTGTAAGAATAACTGAAGCTGCTGCCATGGCCTGTGCAAGGTATATGGGCAAAGGGGATGAAAAGGCTGCTGACCAAGCGGCAGTGGATTCCATGAGAAAAGCCTTTGATAAAATTAATATTGATGGAACTGTAGTGATTGGGGAAGGAGAACGTGATGAAGCTCCCATGTTATTTATTGGTGAGAAGGTGGGAATGGTCACAGAGACTTCACCTAAAATTGATATCGCTTTAGACCCTCTTGAGGGAACCACTATTTGTGCCAACGGTGGAGTTGGGGCTTTGGCGGTTATTGCTGTTGCAGAAAGAGGTAATTTTTTACATGCACCTGATACTTATATGGATAAATTAGCTTGCGGTCCAAAGTGTCACGGCCTTTTAAGCTTAGATAATACGCCCACGCAAAATATTAAAATAGCCAGTAAGGCTCTTAACAAAAGTGTTGAAGATGTGGTGGTGGTTATTTTAGATCGCCCAAGACATAAAGAACTTATTGATGAAGTGCGAGCTTGCGGGGCAAGAATTCAACTTATTGATGATGGTGATGTGTCAGCAGGTATTGCCACTTGCTATGAAAGAAACGGAATTGATTTATTATTTGGAACTGGTGGTGCTCCAGAGGGAGTAATCACAGCTGCAGCATTAAAATGTATGGGCGGAGACTTTTTTGGTCGTTTAAACTTTAGAAACGAAGAAGAAAAAAAACGAGCCACTAAAATGGGAGTTGAAGATTTAAATAAAATTTATACTCGTGATGAACTTGCAAAAGGAGATGTAATGTTCTGTGCCACGGGTGTTACTGGTGGGCCATTACTGGATGGGGTTACCCCATTGCCTGGCAATAAGTGTACAACTCATTCTTTGGTACTACGTTCTAAAACAGGTACGCAGCGTTTTTTAAGAACAACACATAATTTAAACTTTAAATCTGATGGTTTTTCAAATGAGTGATAATTCTTCGCAATGTGCAGTTTGTAAAAAGTCTATTGCTCCAGCAATGCCCGTGGGGCGTCGTGATGAGTGCGAGCATTGTGGTGCCGATTTACATGCTTGTGTGAATTGCCAGTTCTACGACACAGGTAGTTATAATGAGTGCAAAGAGTCTTCTGCCTCTGTGGTTAGAGAAAAAGAAAGGTCTAATTTTTGTGACTACTTTGTTTGGCAAAATAAAACTTATGCTGAAGATCAAGCCAGTAGTCAATTAGCTGCAGCCGAAGCTTTATTTAAAAAGTAAACTAAAATAATTGGCCAGACTTTGGACCTTGCTTATGGATTCCCTTTTCTTGACCCTTAGATTTTCTCCTGAGATCATTTATGGGTTAAAGACATTCAGGGGGAAGCATGAAGTTCTTAGTATCATTACTATTTTTATTTTCTATTAGTGCTCAGGCCAATAATATTGGTCATGATGTGCAAAACTTTAATCCACTTACTAGTGGTTTAGATTTTGTAACAGTAAATTCATCAGAAACACTTAGGCCATGTGTTATTAACTGTGGTGTGTTTGTGAACTTTGCGCAAAACTCACTGCCGAACTTCAATGTTCCGTTAAATGCATCAAGTATTAATGACCATAGTGATAGTTTAATATCTTCTGATGTCAATATTGGTATTGGTTTAATGAAGAGATGGGATTTAGGTTTAAGTATTTCAAGTGTACTTAGCCAGAATGTTGAGTCTGATATTCAGGGTATCGAGTATGAGCAAAAAGGTCTTACAGATATTAGAGTGAACACTAAAATTAGATTTTTAGGTGATTATAATGGTGGTTTAGCCGTAGTATTAGGTGGTAGTTTGAACCAAACAGAAAATAACCCTTATACAGGTATTGATAATGGTATCACTTGGAACCTTGAGTTAGTTGGTGATATGCAAATTAATAGAAAAATTGCAGTGGCAGCCAACATTGGTTACAGAATTAAAAGCTCTGGTGACCCTATCCCAATTGATGACTTATGTACAACAGGTGCCGGAACTTGTCCTGGTAGTGGTCAGGTTATTCAGCCATTTGGTGATTCAATTATCGGTTCACTAGCTGCTAACTATTTAGTTGAAGATTGGCAGACAAAGTTTATAGCTGAGCT
>CALLBC010000107.1 GCA_938001965.1 uncultured Bdellovibrionales bacterium
ATTGAACAGCCAGATAAACCTCATTTTTCAAAAAAAATTCGTAGAAAATTAATTGTATCTCCGGCGCAAGTTCTTACAGGAAGTCGTCAGTTAACTTTACGAGTTAAAGCAAAATTTTTAAGGGAGGTGAAACGATTTTTAGAGGCATGGCGGTCAGAGCCGGTAAGAATTCCGCTGTATTTTACAGGCAGCAAAAAGTTAAGTTCTGCCTGAACATACAAGTTCTGTGACAACCGAATATCATATTATGAAATGTTTTTTAATTTTTTGATTTGGAATTTGGGAGACCGCAGGATTTGAACTTTAGCGACCTCATCGCTAATCACAATACGCTACCTCAATAATAAATAATGGCTCTAGCAAGAAGTCATAAGGCCGTGCTATGCGGTTTTTGCTCTATGGCCCAGACCAAAGCGGCTCGCCATAGTATGAATCACCGCTTTTTGATAAGGAAGTGAACGGAAAAAAGACGCACCAGTGCACCGTCACGATTTCACATTGAAATCATGTTAATAAATTCAATTTTTTTGGGTTTTAGATTGGTGACACGCATCTTAATTTCGGATGCGGGTTTTGAAGAAAAGGTTTTAGCTAAGTTACTGAAACCATTTGTTAATATTTTTAGATATTTAATTAGTTGTTTTTGAAAGTTGCTAAAATCACGCCCGTGAATTTGGTGGAGGATACAGGGATCGAACCTGCGACCTCGAACATGCCATGCTCGCGCTCTCCCAACTGAGCTAATCCCCCACTAGACGTGGTAATTATCTACTTTAAAGTAGAGCCTCAAGTACCTTAAATCTCTGGCTGAATCAAGCGGAGATCGCTTATTTTTAAGCTCAAGCAAAGTTGCTTAATCTACAAGCAATTGGCGCATCTTGTATAAGGCTTAAATAGTTGATCTATTCCTAATTTGTACTAGTGTAGCCCTTCAACTCATTAGGACTGGGGGTCAAAATGACTTTAAATAAACTACTTAAACATATTTGTATAATTCCATTTGTTGCGCTTATTAGCTCGCAAGCCATGGCCGTTAATTTAGCTGACCGCATTGGTATTGGTTACTCTAACTCATTTTTATCTGGCGACTTAGACTCAGTACAGGTTAAGTACTCACCCACTAATACCCTATCACTGGTGGGTGCCTTAGGTATTAACACGCGTGACGATAATTCAACCTTTGGTTTTTCTGCCAAAGCCCATAAAATTATATTTCATGAGACCAACTTAAACTTTTACTTAGCAGGCCACGCAGCCTTCATTAGCCAAGAGTTTGGTAACGACACTGAAAGCGGAACTGAATTTGCCGTACTTGGCGGAGTTGAGTTTTTTATTCCAGGGCTTGAAAACTTAGGTATTACTTTTGAAACCGGTTTTGGTATTTCCTCTTTAGGAAATGGCATTACATTTAAAACTGTAGCCCTGCACCCACTACAAGCGGGAATGATTTTTTACTTCTAATTTAATTTTACTAAAAAGGACTTAACAATGAGCAAAGAAATAATTTTTACTGAAAACGCCCCAGCACCAGTGGGCCCATACAGCCAAGCTATTAAAACCGGCAACATGCTTTACTGCTCTGGGCAAATATCAATTGACCCTAAAACTAACGAAATCTTCACGGGCGATATTCAAAAACAAACTGAAATGGTTATGGAAAATGTTCGCGCGGTACTTACCGAGGCAGGACTTGGCTTTAACGATGTTATTAAAACCATGATTTTTATTACTGATATGAATGATTTTTCTAAAGTGAATGAAATCTATGCCAAATACTTCCCTGAAAACCCACCCGCTAGATCTTGCGTAGCCGTATCAACACTTCCTAAAAATGTTAACGTTGAAATTGAAGTGATTGCCAAACAGGCTTAAGTGAAATTAGTTAATAAACTTTTTATTGGGGCAGGCCTACTATTTTTAGTGCTTGCCTTTTTTTGTTACAATGAGGCAAGCCTTATCCTAAATACGGAGGCCACCTCTTGGACCACTCCAGTGAGTGCCGACTGCGCCATTGTTTTAACTGGCTCTGATGGCAGGATCCAAAAAGGCTTAGACCTTTTGGCGCAAAAACGGGTAAAAAAAGTGATTATCTCAGGAGTATTTAAAGGCTCCACTTTTAGAGAGATTTTTCCGCAGTGGCCCTTTTACCCAGAAATATCTGAAGATGATGTTATCTTAGAAAAACGATCTCAAACCACCTATGGCAACGCTAACCAGAGCCTCCCCTTAGCTGAAGCCCTTAACTGCAGAGACATTGTGCTGGTTACATCCACATTACACACTAGAAGAGCGCTTCGATTGTTTAAGTACACTTTTCCTGAAAACACAACAATATACACTTACTCGGTTGTTTCCGGTGATTATACTCCTGATTTTTGGCCCTTAGCTATTGAAGTTATTAAGTCTTTATTTTATTCTGTGTGGGCATATTAATTATTTTGGGGAAAAGATGAAAGTTTTAATTATTAGATTTTCAAGCATGGGCGATATTTTTCAATGCCTTGAAGTTCCCCGCAGTATTAAATTAAAATACCCGCAAGCAGAAATCCATTGGCTCACCAAAACTGAATTTTCTGATATAGTAAAAACTAATAACTTTATTGATAAGGTTTGGAGCTTTAACAGAAACAAAGGTCTTGATGGCCTGATGTATTATTTTAAAATTATAAAAAATGAAAAGTATGACCTCATTTATGATGCTCACAACAACTTACGATCAAACCTATTAAAGCTACCACTGCGCTTACTGACTAAAACTAAATTCATTACGCGCTCAAAAAACCGAATCCGACGATTTTTGTTTTTTAAATTCAAAAGGCGCAACCTATTACCCGTTCCATTCCGAGGTATGGAGAGTTTTCTTGAGCCCTTAAAAGGATTAGGCATCAGGCAACAAAGTTTTGAAGCCCACCCGCTAGATCTCCCTGTACCAAAAAGCTTAGAGAAATACTCTAATATTGATCAGTCCTATTGCATAGCACCTGGCGCATCTTTTAAACTCAAAAGATGGCCGGTGGATTACTGGCAAAAGTACGTCCTTAATAACCCTGATATAACTTTTTATATAATTGGCGGCCCTTTAGACACCTTCTGTAAAGATATTTTTAGTGTGGCACCAGACCGCTGTGTAAATTTAGCGGGTAAACTTACATGGGTAGAAACCATGTGGTTAATCAACCAATCAAAACTTCTTATTGCCAATGACACTGGCGCCTTACATATTGCCGACTTCTTAGGTAAGCATTGCCTAGGCCTTATGGGCCCTTCTGCCTTTGGTTACCCTAGCCGCCCTAAATCTAAAGCCTTAAGCAAAGATCTCTCCTGCCAGCCGTGCAGCAAGGATGGTCGCCACAATTGCAGTAATAAGGTTTACCAAAAATGCTTGCAAGACCTCACTCCTGAGGTAGTTACCTTTTCCACTAATGCTATAGAAGAAGAAATGGCTTAATGGGCGGAATAATATTTTTTATATATCGATTTATAATACAACCCATTTCGCTGTTATTAGTTTTAACAGTTGGACTATTTAGTAAAAAAATTCGCCGTGGCTTAAAAGTTCGCTCAATGCGTGAGTATAGGCCCCCTTACCCAAAGCCTGCTAAAGATTGCAACCCCATATGGATTCACTGCAGTTCGGGCGAATTTGAATACGCAAAACCAATATTAAAAGAAATTAAAAAAAGAAACCCCGAGCAAAAAACATTAGTGACCTTTTTTTCTCCTAGCCATATTAAACAAATTAGACCTAATATTTATGTGGACTATTGCTACCCCCTCCCCTTTGATTTTCCAGGAGCAATAAGTAGCTTTATAAATTACTTTAAACCTAAAAAATTATTATTTTCGCGCACTGATTTATGGCCTGAGTTATTACACCAGGCTCAAAAAAGAAATATTCCCACCTTATTATTCTCACGCACGCAAAAAATACCTAAAGTGTTGGACAGCCTGTTTACCTCCTGGATTTATAAAAAACTAACTGCCATCGATTTCGTAAGCCATAAAGACAAAGAAAACTTTCATTACATTTGCCCAAAACATGATATTGACCTTTTTGTCAGTGGCGATAGTCGCTATGACGAGGTCTTAAGGCGACAAACTGAAATCTCAAAATTAAAAGAGCTAAATCATAACGGCTTCACATTAGTTCTTGGGTCCGTCTGGACAGAAGACCTCAAAGTCATACTTACAGATAAATTTTTAAAATTTGTTAATGATAAAAAAATTAATTTAATTATTGCACCCCATGATTATAACGAAAACTTTAAAAGCTTTATAAAATTTAAAGATATTAAGACTCACCTCTACTCAAAGCTACATAAATGGGATGGAGATATTCCTTTAGTTATTGATCAATACGGAATATTGTTTGAGCTTTATAAATTTGCCAACCTGAGCTTTGTTGGTGGGTCTTTTAAAAAAAATGTGCACAGCGTGATGGAACCACTGGCCTGGGGAAGCCCTGTGGCTGTGGGCCCTTATAATAAAAACAACAGAGAAGCACAGGATTTTAAGCTGAGCTTAATTGGGCGCAACACTCCCATGGTTAGTACCATCAAAACTGATGATGATTTAATAGCCCTAATAAGAACCATCAAAGACATTGAGCAGGATATTAAGCTGACCATTCAAAAGGAAGTTAAAATAAAAGCAGGGGCTAGCTCTGCCATAGTAGACTGGGTATTAACTCAACCACCCACCAGTTAGCAAACTTTAGTTTCTACTTAGATGAATATAGTCAAAAATATGATAAAAAAAGGCTGCAATTTCTTGCAGCCTTTTGAAGTATTTTTTATTAGTTAGTATAACCAAGACATGTATTTATTCTTTCACTACTTGGGTTCTCAGAGTTTTGATCACCCTCTTTATCAAGGACTACCATACTTTGAATCTTCAATGAACCTGAACCATTTTCTTTTTCAAATGGGAAGACAAACTCTTCCTCGATTTGCTTAAATAAATCAGGAAACATTGCTGCAGCTTCAGGGTACTTCTTCTTAAGTACATTTAAAGTGTTATTCTCAAAGTCTTCATCTGTTCTATAAACACCTTTACTCATTGCATCTAGTACACCTTTATCATCAGTATTCAGGTTTAAATCATGGTACTTCTTAATTGATGCCATAATTTTATTTTTAGCTCTATTTTCATAATCATTAAACATGGCCGTATCCTCAGCATTAAATGAGTCCTTAGCCTGGTCTCCCCAAGGGAAGTCTAAACCATAGTTACACGGACTATGTAATGACGAGTACACACCTGGGAACGTTGGTACGGTCCCATGGTAAGCCTTTATCAATTGATAAATTGGCCACTCATCACCCATATTAAGGTCACCACGCTGAGTTCTAAAACCAA